>NZAU01000145.1 GCA_002686215.1 Candidatus Woesearchaeota archaeon | reverse complement strand
TATTGTCAAGTGTTATTTTTAGGGGTTCAAATGAGAATGATTCTCATTTAGGCGTGTAGATTGTGATGAGTTCTTCTTTTCCTTTGACCTTGATTTTATCAATCTCAACTGATTCTATATCTTTGAGTTTTTCCATAGTGTAGGATGAGTATAATGTGGATAGCACACGACCATCTTTGTCTTTGTAATTTCTAGTAGCGGCCTCTAACCTTGCCGCCAGATTAACGGCGTCTCCTATGACTGAGTAATCGAATCTTGTATCACTACCCATGTTTCCAACTATACATGTGCCTGTATTAACTCCTGACCCTATGTTGATATCAGGCAGTCCTCTTTTTTTAAAATCTTCTTTTAGTCTCTCTGTTTCTTTTGCACATTCGATAGATGTCTTGACTGCCATCTCGGCATGGTTTTCACAATCAAGTGGTGCATTCCAAAATGCCATAATACAATCACCCATATACTTATCAACTGTTCCACCATTGTCTAAAACAATCTTAGTCATACGATTTAAATAGTCATTGATAACTTCAACTAATCCCTCTGGGTCATCTTTGTTTTTATAGTATTCTGATATCGGCGTAAATCCTACAATATCCATAAACAGAAAACTCATCTCTTTTCTTTCACCACCTAATTTTAATTTACTTGGGTCTTTTTGTAATACGGCAACTTGTCTTGGGTCTAGATAAGTTTCAAATTGTTTTCTTATTTGTTGTTTTAATTTAAACTCTAAAATAAATCTGTTAAAGATACTGTGCATACCAACTATTGTGATTACAATAATTATCCAACTTACATCTGATAATATTAAATGTGTATTAAACAGATAATAAGAACCATAAACACTTATGCCATAAAGTGACAACACACTCAAACCAACGAACCAGTAAGGTGTAAATCTTGCAATCAATATAACCACGATACCTAATATAAAAGATAAAATTAATTCTAGAAATGAACTTACATCATAACGATTAATTTGTTTACCATCTATCATAGTTTGTAATGTAGAGGCAGATAACATGTAATCATATTGTTCACCGACTGGTGTTCCTATGATACCACCTAAACCCTCAGCAGTTGTTCCTATGATTACAGGTCTATTTGCAAACTTTGAAAAATCATTTGATGACGCTGATATAGTTTCAAAAGTTTTATTCCATCTCAACCATATTCTAGCGTTTGGGTCTGTATTGATAATTGGAAAACCTGGCACTCTTATTGCTTGAACTCCACCATCACCAGACTTAACTTGATAACTTGGAGCTCCATATGCAACTCTAATTACTTCTACTGCCATAGTAGGATAAGTTTCTTCACCTATTCTCATAATCAATGGTATTCTTCTTACAACACCATCTATCTCTGGCGCTGTGTTAATTACACCAACACCATTTGCATTTTGTCCTAACTTTGATATTGGGCCTAACATACCATCCCACTCAAAAAGATATGGTAANGGATTTCCTATTTTTGCAACTCCTCTTGGNACAGAGTTTTTATTGATTTGNGATGTGCCTACTTGTGCGATTACAACACCATTGTCTATAAGTGTGTTTGCAAGAATATCATCACCACCTAATCTATCTTCCTCTGAAAATAGTATAGGTATCATAATGACACCTGCCCCATCTCTCCTTAAATCGTAAATAATTTTTGCAAGAACATCTCTTGACCAAGGCCATTGTCCATACTTTTCAATCGCCTCTTCATCAATTGTGACAATACCTATATCTTGTGATACTTGTTTTTCTTCTTGTTGTATGAGAATATCAAATGACTTTAGTTTTAATATTTCTTTNACATANGGTTCTTGTAAACCAATAAAAGTTAAAACAATNANAGTTATGAACGAAAATGTCCAATGAGTTAAAAATTTTTTCATTGATTAACTGTTAATGAACAAGATGAATGGCCGCAATAAAGATTCCCTGTATAACTTTTATTATTACCTGTCTGATTGATAGTCATTGAAGAACCGACACTAGTTCTACCATCAACATCTATATTAATATTATTATCATTACCAGTCTGGTCTAGATTAATAACAAATTCATCCATACTTTCTATATCGTAATCTATATTATTATCTTCACCATCTTGCTCAACATTAAAAGTGCCACCATCTGTTGTAGTAATTGTAACAGTCACATCATTTGCAAAAGAAAGAGAGGCAAATAAAGTTAACAGTATTAATAACATGAATAAACTACTGAGCTTGGTATATTGTGATTTCATTTTCAGGTCCCCCTATTTCGTAATCTATGATTTCAAAATCCTGTTGTGTTATATTTAGGACATAACCATGTTCTTTGTTTAGTCTTAGTTCTATTTTATTACCAGCGGCGTCTTCTCTACTCCANANCCANTCTGGGTCTTCATCTAATAATATAATGCCTGTCTCTGGGTCTTTNCCTAATGTGACATCTGTTTTTGTTTTTTCTTTATCAAATTCATTTCTCATTTGTAGAGCAAGTTGTCTATTAATTTGTTCAAGAATATCTGCCAAAAAATTTTGTTCTANGAAATCTATATCTAATCCTGTTGCCCAATTTTCAGTTTCATCCTCTAAGTAATCTACATTTAGTTCTTCAAACTCTAGAAAATCTAAATCTAATGCATTAGCGATTATAGCAAGTCTTTCTTTATTTTGTTGTTCTTCTATTTCTCTTGGTTTAGATATGATTAATAAATTACCGATTAAGTTTTCATCTATTTCTAATTTTACAGGTTTCATAGGTTTACTGTCTGGTGTTTCCACGACTGTTGCCTGAAATGCCTGATTCATGATAACTTGTCCAGCGTCTGATGTTACATCAATCTCACCAACATAACAATTACCACTTGTATCACATGATGGTAATAGTATAATTGTAGAACTTCCAATCTCATCTATTGTCATAGAGAAGTCTGTTCCACGAACACCAATTGTTGCTGTTGGTGTTTTTATTTTTACATTTTGTTTTGAGTTTTTTGCAATCTGCCCAGAGGCATATCTTACTGTGCCCAAAGACGCCTTTAAAGACAAGGCGCCTGTTTTCGTATTAGGGTCATATACAAATTCATCAATGATTAATTTAGAGTGNTCTGTTACATCCACTCTTGTATCATCAACAAACTCAATGGCAGTTTTGCCTTGACCTGTTTTCACTGTGTCATAAGAAAAGATGTCTAAGTCTATTCTACTAGAAAACTCATCTCCATCTTTTCTTTCTATAACACCAGTGCCTTCTTGTAATATAACATCACCAATAGTTGCACTAAAGGCATTAGTGCTAACTAGCAACATCATAACAAAAAACTTTTTCATTAGTCTGTTTGTGTTATGTCTATATCGTGATTATCACCAGATGTTGTTAATGTTATCATGTTGTCATAAACACCACTTTGAGTTATATCNACATCAGCGATAGAACCTGTATGTGTATGAATATATGTGTGACCATTTACATCACCATCACCATCTATATCAACTAAGAAATTATTTGTATCTCCATTGACTGATAATGTTAGTATTGCTGAAGTACCATCTATTGTACCCAAAATTGTGTTACTATCACTACCACTTGCACCAGTAATAGTTACTGTTGCATTAGTAGCTGCTGCCGTTTCACCAATATCTATATCAAGGTCGTTAGATGAACCTACCCAAACGATAGATGCTGTTGCAGTACCACAAGAACTATTATTTCCTGCACTATCACAATTAAAGTCTATATTGTTTGAGTTACCTGTTACAGAGAATGTACCTGTATAGGTCGCACCATTAACATCAAAAGTCATGACATTATTATTACCAACTTGTGTAATTGCCAAGTTTGTTGTCGCACCAATCACACTAGAAGCTGTTGTAGAACTACCTACTGTGTTGTTTTGACCATCTTGTGTTACATCTAAATCTAATGTAGCACCAGATTGGTTTATATAAATGTCATTAGCATAAACTGATAACGAAATAAACATCACCGATAATATTGTGATTATTTTTTTCATTCTTCTACTCTCCATTTTTTGAACTTCCAATAGTCTAATTTTTCGCCCTTTTCAACCATTTTCAAAACTGCATACTCAATGGCAGAACGAATAGCATAATCTATGGGTTCGTTTACAGCTNCACCANTTTCTATNTCTAANGCNTTNGTTCTTAAATCAAANAATCTAAANACATCAGCACCAGTCTGATAACTTGCAATNGTTTTGTTNGCTGATACTGTCATCAANACNTCTCCTGTTTGNACTGCTATTACCCTCATGGCAACTGCCACTTGGTCTGTTCGATATTGTTTGGAAGCCCCAATACCGAATGCCCTTGCACCATCACCGCCACTTACGATATTAGTATCGTAACTGACAATACCACCCTCAATAATAAGTCCAGCAAATATTAGTGGTTTTAGTACATTATTTGCTTTTTGCTCACCATCATATTCTAATCTTGTTGACCTAACTAGTTGTCTTTCTCTAACTAGGTTCTGTAAACCTTTTCTTTCTACTACAATAAACCAATCACCACCACTTACTTTTTTAAGTGCATCTATTAAATACGATTCTGGTGATTGGCCAATTGCCGTACTTAATTGAGAAAATCTATCATTAGGTTTTCTCTGTCCTGTTCTATCAGGGAAATCATAAATTGCAATAGTTATTTTTTCTTGGTCTAAATCAGGTACACCTCTTAACAAATCTCCTGTTCTAGAAGTTTGTGTAAAAGGCTTCTCTGAATATTCGACATAACTTCCCATTGTTGTCGAACAACCAGACAGACACATGCCTGCTAAAAATATTAGTACATAAGTCCAACTCATAATTTTTTTAAAATATAAAGTCACCAACTGGTACAGATAATGTTGATACTGTTCCTGCTGGGTCAGTTATTGTCAATGTTATAATTTCTGTTGAAGTATCTTTCACCCAATAAATTGTTGAACCTTCTACTTCTGCCGTTCCACTTGTTGCACAATCAGATGTACAACTTGTGCCAAACATATTATCAACTAATTGTTTAGATAAGTTAGCATAGATACGACTTTCTACATTCGCAATAAACTTATTAATTGTTTTATTTTTTTCATCTCTCTCTGCTTGAGATAATGCAGATTTCTCATCTTTAATTCTGTCATTTTCTCTAGTGTATTGTAATTGTTCTATAGATAATGCATGTTGAGAATATCCCTCTTTGCTAAAAGCGGGATTACCAAACTTGTGAGTTAACTCACTTGCTGTGCTAGTATTGGTCAAGGAAATACATAATGCGAAGAATACTAACACTAATTTTTTTAATTCTAGTGTTATCATATATGTATTTATAAGAATTGACTTATTTATTTTTCTTTTTAGGTGGGTCTTTTTTCTCTTTTTCTCTCAATTCTAGGACAGTATTGACTTTACTTTTTAATCTTATGATATCATTGTCTAACATTCTCACTCTATCAATGAGTGCAATGAGCACAACATTCATTTCACCTAGTTTTACTTTAATTTCTGTTGTTACATATTTGTATATAAAATATATAAACCAACCCATGCCGACTGCAGCAATTGTTGCAAATCCATATTGTTTTAAAATATCTATTATCCAAGCATTTTGCATCAATCACGCCTCGCATCATTTTTACCATCTGCTCTAGATATTCTATCTTCATCTGGTTTTAAATTTAAAGAATGTGATATAAGTAAATCTAATTTTATCATATCATGATTCATAGTTTTAACTCTATTGTCTAACATAGTAATTATGGCATGCATAGTTTTAACTTGACCAACAACAGATTCTAAAATATATTTTATAATTAGGTAAATAAAAAAACCCATTATAAGCGCAGCTGCAACTGGTAAACCAAACTCTGCTAGTATTTGAAAAAATAATTTCATAGTCTATTATTTATTAAACAAAGAAACAAAATATTCAGCATCTACCACAACTAATGGTTTTGCATTATTTCTTTTAATTACAACTACAGGCTCATAGTTACCAGAATTTTCTTCTGCTTGTTTATATGATTCCCATACATTTACTTTTTCTTGATTTTTACATTCGATTGATAATGGAAACTTTTCTCTTGCTGCTCTTGCCATAATTAAATCTTCACCACCAGCACCCATGCTTCTTGATTCAATATCTTCTGGGTGCACTTCTAATTTTTCAATTAAAAGATTTCTCATCCATTGTTGTAGTTTTCTACCTTTTGCTTTTGCACTTGATGTTTTCATAATTTTGTCACCGTAAAATCTATTGCCATTCTTTGTTTATTAGGTGTTCTAATTTTATCACTTGAATGTTTTACATTTGGGTTAAATACAATAAACTCTGTGGGTATCATAGGATACACTTTTTCATTATACCAAAATCCACCGCCATCATATATATCCCAATCTGTACTTAATAATCCTAAAACTTTAACTTTATCTTCATCCCAATTATCTGTATGAATATTTAGTGGTGTCTTACTATCTTTTAAACTAATACCACAAAAATGAACCTCAGGTATAAAGTAATCTTTACCCCCTGCCTCATAAATTTGTGTAAGTAAACCTATTGCAATTCCAGCAAGTAAAGGATTTTTATAATTACCATGTTCTATGAGATTTAGTTTGGATAAATTAATCTTTGCATAATCTTCTTCTGCAATTTGTTCATTATCCCAAAATTCAACAGAGGGTATAAAATGTTTGAACATATTTAAATATGTCAATGCACATGATTTTTTTATTATCTTTGGTGGTTCAAATGTCGTAGGGGTCATCATTTAATTCTTCAACTTCACGCGTAAATTCATCTGTTAATTCTGCACTACAAAATGGACAATACCTAACTAGATATTGTGTTCCTAACATTTCGTATTCTATTGTGAAAGATGCTTCGCATGATTCACATACTATTTCTTTGATTGGCATAAATTTCCTTATTAATTATATGCAGTTTCCCAATTACCTGATAGTCCTGCAACTTCATATTCAGTTACACGATTCTCAAAAAAGTTTGTATGGTCTGCACCATTTAGTATCCACTCTAACCATGATAGTGGATTCTCTTTTACTTTAAATGTTGTTTTTAGTCCTAATTGTAATAATCTTCTGTCTGTTATATATCTGATATATTTTTTAACATCATCAGCAGATAGACCTTCTATATCACCTAGACTGTATGCCAAGTCAATAAATTTATCTTCTAGTTTTACAATCTCTGTAGCCATCATGTAAATTTCTTTTTTAAAACTATCATCTACAAGTTTAGGATGTTCGGCACAGAATGATTTAAATAAATTAGAGTTACCCTCTACATGCATAGATTCATCACGAATAGACCACTCAACAACTTTACCCATTCCTTTCATCTTACCAAATCTTTGAAAGTTAAGTAACATAACAAATGAGGCAAATAAAGCAACACCCTCATTGAATACAGATTTTGCAAGTGCAAGTGCAAGTCCTCTGTGTGTAGAGTTATCTGACTTTTGCATGTATTCAATCTTGTTTGCCATTTCTTTGTATTCTAAAAATGCATGATACTCACTGTCTGGTAATCCAAGTGTATCATTTAATAATGCATACGCTCTTTGATGTACACCCTCTCTGTTTGCAAAAGAACCTAACATATTTCTAACTTCGTTGTTTTTAAATTTAGGTATGAACTGGTCATAATAATTTTGACCAACTGCCACATCTGATTGAGTAAATAATCTGAGTATGTTTGTTATATAATCTTTTTCTACTTGTGTTATTTTATTCATCTTCCAATCTGTAACATCTTCTGATAAATCTACTTCATCCTCAATCCAA
>NZAU01000144.1 GCA_002686215.1 Candidatus Woesearchaeota archaeon | reverse complement strand
GACAAAAGTGTCACTAGAACCGTCATTATTTGCAACATCGATAATTTGTCCTCTCTCGTTAATGTTGTTNAATCCAGGGAATGCCTCATAGATNGGATTGAAGTTCTGATGATCAGCGATTGCAAAGAATCCTCTGATNTCAGCATCTCTATCCTTNTAAACATCNACGATAATNTTCAGTGANGTTGCAGGATTTTCCAGNGNAATCTCTTTGGAGAGATATTGGAANGCAGTNGGATCAGTATCAATNCCNTTGACTCTNNTNTCNGTNANNTANTTNNTNATTACNNTATCNACACGGTTNGATGTATANATNANACTCATTCTCTGNGTNTCAATNACAGGAGAAACTCTAGAATCNGTNGTGCCNAAGTTAAGTCTCATNGTCATNGACTTNTTNCCAGGNANNGTNGNNAGTTTNGCATCNTCATTNACNTTAGAAGCNATGATTCTAGGNGTAGAGAANTAATTNGATCTAGANATNGAGATNGCTTCAAATCCTTGATCAATATANGGNATTTCANTNCCNCTNANNGAAGNNCCAGATANNGTTCTNACNTCANCNTCAATATTTGTNCCTCTNACNGTNACATGNTGAATTTGNGGAGTNANNATTTCAAAAGGAATGTTNTGNGTTGCTTTGATGTTGNTNCCACCAGNNGATTTNGTTTCNCCCATNTAAAGAATNGGGAAACTTTCNCCAGTTGAACGTCCNACTCCACTNGNACCCATNTCNAGTTTNANTTTATAAGTGTCAAATGTACGNGGACTTGCGGCAGTTACATNATTGAGNTTGTGAGTTTTGTTAATTCTTCTNANAGATACANNACCNANNTCATANTTNNATACTTNGGTTCCNGNNAGATAATTCTTAGCAACTGTACTATCAATTNCTCTCTCAGTGATTGTAATTGTTGTACCAGTTGCAGATTCGTAAGATATAATTTCNTCACCAATCTTAAGATATCCAAGATTAGTAGCACCGACTCCTACGTTTTCAAAAGTATCAAATCCTGTAGTGGCATTTACGGTTATCGGTGCCGTGGAAGAAGCATTCAATGCTTCAGTAAGTTTTACAGGAAGAACATCAGACTCAACGTCAGAAATAGAGACTCTATTGTCANCAAAATACATACCATGGTTCTTGTGGTTCACTGTGAAGTGAACACCATCACTCACTACTTCGTTTATACCATCAATAAGAACGTTAGCACCTTGTGCAAAGTTAAGATCAGTGGTAATACCATTATTATTAATAAATCGAACAGTGTTTCCTACGCCTGTGACAAAATCCCCTTGAACATTATCGAGAAGTAATTCATTTGTATTAGCAATGGAAACAAGGGATAGTCTAAGATTTCTTCCAAGACTGTTGTTTCCAATAGTGGATATTCCTAATACATCACCAATAACATATCCTTGTCCACCACTAGCAGCAACATGTTCCGAAATAGTTGCACCAATTGCAACTCCATTTTCAATAAAGATATCTGCCTTGGCATTTCTACCACTGCTTGTAATGTTAACTAGTTCAACACTTCTATATTCAAGAGTTCCAGAAGAAGGAGTAAATCCAATTCCAGCATTAATAATATTCAGTGTACCAGTTGCAATGCCTGCCTTAGCAACAAAGTCACCTGAGGCGTTACTTCCATGCTGGATGATTGTGTTACCAAGAGTCAGAACTTCATCTTGAAGTGTGGATCCGATACCGATACGTACTGATCTAGATGCAAGACTAATTGAATTGGGAAGAAGTTTGGCAATCTGATTATTACCACGACTCAGTTCAGGACTGTAAACTTCGATAGAACCATTCTCAACAAAATCTGCTCTATAGATGGTAAACTTCAGATCTTCCCACTGACTTGGTTCCCAAACAGATCCATTTTGAGACTTATAAAGAGATCCAAGATATGGTTGATTAGATACAAATGTCTGAGATACGAGATCGTTTTCTCCAACTCTAGATATAAAGACTCTGTATCTTGCAGACGCAGATCTTANAACCATGCAATATTCAACTCCTGGCTCTAGATAAACAGGNGCAGGAAGTGTAAATGTTGTAGGAACAGATCCATCATCACTAACGTTTACTTGATCAGGGAACAGGATTGATTGAGACAGAGGTAATATATTCTTGGTAGGAATACCATTCTCAACGGTTCTAATCTCAAAGATTACAGGAATTCCAAGATTATCAACTTGCTCGAAGAAGATGTCACACTTAGTAAAGAAAATGCCAGTATTATCCTCCACAACAAAAGTTTGTGCAAGAGGATCGGGTGGGTTGAGATTTTGTGTTCTAGTTTGTGTGTTAACGTCTACAACCTCTGTTTCAACAACCTGAGTTCCAATAGTTTCATTAAGTTGTCTGATATCTCTTGTATCAGCAACCTCTTGAGATTGAACAGAAGCATTTCTAACAGATACAATATTTTCTTGTACAGTTTCTATTACACCACTGATTAAGAATGTNGAGGTTGCACGAGTAGAAGCATTTCTAAGATCATTATTTACATCATCGATAAAAGTGAGAACCTTTGTNCCTACTTCAAATCTAGGATTGGTGCCAACATTTGGATCTGGAATGAAGAAACTACCGATTAAAGAAGAACTGAAATCAGATACAAGTCTTACTTGAGAAATAGTTGCTTGAGCACCACTTGTTTCTCCAACCAAAATCATCTCAGGAGCAATGCTTCCGATAAAAGCACCTTGTGGTTGATCACAAAGTGAGAATGTATCTACGTTAAGGATTGTAGATGTAGAGGAATATGCGCTAGGAAGTGTCTGAGAGGTATTGTAGGGGTTTTGTGTAAAGACTTCTGTTGCATTGTCAAATGCACCTGCTTTATGGTTCGCCTGTGCTGCTCTGAATGTGATCGAAGGATCTCCCTCAGAAATAACTACATTACCAACTGGACGCATAGATCCAGTGATAGTTTCACCAACCTGGAAGGTTCCAGAAATCATATTGATCTCAATCAGTTTAGGGATGCAATAATCTGTGATGGCGACACCATCAAAGAATCCATAAACTTGAGTATTTGGTTTAAGAGATCTAATATTGAACTCAATATTTCTAGATCTTGCGAAAGAAATCAGATCTCTGCTGACAACTCTATCTCCCAGAGACTCATTATCAAATTGTTCAGTAACAACGGTACGAGTTCCAGTTCTATTTGCAACACCAGTGTCAAATACTTGACGTGTGGTATCTCTGGTGGTGGTTGTTGTGGTTACATTAAATCTTGTATTACCACGATCAAACTGTCTTCTTTGAATAGCAGTTCTGGTTTCAGATCCCAAAACTTCTTCTTGCCCAGTCCAACTGTTAACCCAAGAATTCCAAATAGCGGGTGCAAATCCTGTCTGAGGATCTACATTTAATGTTCTAGTTGCTCTCTCAAGAGTTTCTGTGAAGTTACCTTCAGTCTGAACAATATTTGCTTCGAGTCTAACTTGATCAGTCCAAGAATCAGAAGCAGGAAGAAGTTCGAGTGCTCCAACCCAGAATCCGATGATAAAGGGAGTAACACTTTCAGTTCTTGTGCCAAATGGTTGTGTTAACCATTCAACATCTGTGTAATCAAGGGTAACAATATCATTTGTCTTTCTGATGTTTGTTCCATCAGGATCAGTAAATCTAAGATCACCAGATCCAGTAAGACTTTGAGTTAAATCAGTTTGTGTTGTATAGTGCTTAGGACGTGCTTCTTTTTGATTGAAGTCAACACTATTTTTCAGATCTACGGAATCTTCTTGAGCAAGGAAAGATGTAAAATTATCAACGAAGAATCCAGACTTAAATCTATTAAGTCCGTTTGCATCGGGAACAAAGAGATTTGCAGTGTTTGTTTCAAGTAATGAGAGAGATGTGAAGAACTCTAAGTTCTTGATTCTATTCTCAAGTTGCTTGATATCAACCATTCTGTAACGCTTGTGCTCTAAGAATTTCTTAGAAGCATCAGTTACGTTATAGAGGAAAGGAGGTAAAGTAACTGTGGCAATCTCTAATGCATCATCAACGGAAGTTGGCCTTTCAGGATTTTCTGCAGGAGTTCCATACTTAACTTGGAATGATCCATCTTTCGTTAGATAAACTCTGTCAATTCTACCAAGATAGAAAGAGAAGTCAGTAAGAATTCCTTCATTTGAAGCAAGGATATTTGGAGCAGAGTTTCCAGTTACATTAAATGATCTACCTTTAAATTCTAATGGAGATCTATCACCTTCCGATACTGTTGCAATATCAGAAACTTTAGGACGAATATCAATGATGTCAGAATTTCTAATGAAATTGACACTTTCAATTTCCGTGCCGTAATCAAAATTATTATACGAATTTACAGTGGTAATGTCTCCGTCATCTGTAGAATCAAAATACCCATTTGAAAAATATGCAATAACTTTTCTCTGAGGTGCTTCTTCATCACTCTTTCTATTCAGTACACCATAATTAAAGAACTCACCATTTTGTCCATTAGAAGAAGTGAACTTGAATGAAATATCCTTACTAGGAGTATCTAAAGTAGTAAGAGATCCTCTTACTCCAGATTCTTCAAATACAACAATCTCTCCTTCTTTAAAACTAATTTGATTTTTGGGAAGGAAAGAAATCTTAGAATCTGTCTGTTTTACAGCAACAATAGCGTGAGCACCTGATGTTTCACCAATTACGGACTCTCCAATCACAAGATCGGAAGTTTTTGCTGTTGGCCCTGTCAAGCTTGCAAGAACCATTGTAGGTGCTGATGGATCTGCATTACTAACAGATGGATCAGTTGCTAATTCATAGATTCCATGAACTTCAATCAAGTCTGCAGAATTCAGTGAAATATGTTCGTCTTGAACTCTTGTGCCGAAAGGATAGTTGCCATAAGTTAGTCCATCATTAAGAGTTGTAGAACCAATACCAGAAGCACTCTTTACAGACTTATCAATAAGAACAGAGTTAACTCTGTTTTTAATTTTATTTTTTGCTTTAGGTTTAATTTTAGAAATAGTTGTGACAAGAGTTGCCTCATCATCAGCACCAAGGCCAAAAATTTCTAATTGATTAGAACCAGAATTTAACTGAACCTTATCTGAAGTGAGTTCTTCGGTTGTACCATCACTTCTGATAAGTGTGTATCTTTCAGGAGTAAACGGTAAGAATGTTTCATTTGTTTCAGTCGTAACAGCAGCAGATAACTTATTATCAGTAATGATTACCTGCTGAGTTTTTCTAATCGTGATTGTGGCATCAGTTAAGTCTACATTTGAGATGTTACTCTTAGGTAATTCAGTAAACAGAGTGCTATCATCATCTGTACCAAGATTACCAGCGATAACCTTAACATCATTGAGAGTGGTTGCTGATGTTGGAAGAGCACCATTAGCAACACCTTCAACTGTTGATACACCAACAATTGTAACTGTTGATGTTGTAATATCAGTAACAGATCCAAAAGTTGGATCCTGAGATAGATTGCCGGTGAAGGAAATGATGTTTCCTAACTTGATTTGTCCAGGGAAAAGAGGATTGGTAGATCTAAGTGTCGATGTGTTATCGGCGGTAGCAGTAATAGATGCAATTCCAATGTTAAAATTAGGAGAGAGAACCACATCAGCGGAGAAAGTTCTCGCTGCTCCAACTTCAGCACCATTTGCACTACCAAAAACTGATAATACATCACCAATGCCATGAGAAGTAATTGCCGTTGCTACTCTAGGATTTTCAACTCCATCAATAATAAAATTTTCATTTGTAATAAACTTACCAGAAGTTTCATATAATACAAGAGATTTTGTATCAGTTGCTGCTTCTTTTAAGAACCCAGTTGCACCACTACTTTTGCCTTTGATGAAAGTGGGGACTGATAAAGTAATGGTTTCGTTTAATGTAAATTCAGTGGTGGTTTGAACATCAAAAAGAGATATTCCCCATTCATTGATGTTTGAATTGGAAGAGTTATAAGTTCCTGAGTCTAATCTAAAATCATAAACTCTTGCTAATCCAATTTCTTTACCAGCAATACCAGTTGCACTATTAGCAACTCTAGCGTCTCTGAGACTTAGAACATAAGTGTTACCAATACCTATGGTTGGAGAACCGTGAACTCTATTAAGTTTTAGTGTCTCACCTGTCTTATAGTTGATCTGCTGTTGCTTGAGAGTTTTAGATGTTCTCGGTTTTGGAACATCAAGGAATGTAGGTGCAGTTGTCTTGATATCATATCCTTTTACGAATGCTCTACCAGGGGAAATCTGATAGATTGCTAAATCATCAGATG
>NZAU01000143.1 GCA_002686215.1 Candidatus Woesearchaeota archaeon | reverse complement strand
CGACGGAATGCTGCTTCTTCCTCATCCTTATTTAGGTTACGCTTCATTTTACTTGAACCGCACTTGGGTTTTGTTGTTTGTCCTGGTTGTTTAGCGCAGGGTTTTCCTGCATATTTACCACCGAGTTGAACCCAACCAGGCTTGCCATCAGAAGACTTACTCTTGCTAAACCAGTCACGGAGAGAATTATCGCCACTTTTGTTCGCCTCGGCAAACCCTTGACCAGATTTCCAAGTCCTTTGTTTTGTTTGTTTTTTCTGTGCCAATTTATTTGCGGTAGCGTACATAACTTCTTTATCACGTTTTCCATAAAGATCTTTAAAGCGATGACGAGATTTCTTCATCCCTCTAACAATTCTCTCTGCCTCCTGATTAACTAGTGGCATATCAACCACCTACAACTTGAATTTCTTCAACAACAATTGCTTGTCCAGTTGCAGCAATACTTACACAACGCTTGACGACTGCTTGAGGTCCGCTATAAGCGTAAGTATAATCAGCAGAAGCACTAGATGAATCAATATCAGTGCTAATAGTTGTACCATTACTAGAAACAGCAGTTACCTTTTTACCAGCAGTGCCAGCAGAAAGGAAGTTGGAATCGATAGCAGGAGAGGTACTAGCATCTTCTACAGCGATGAAGTCACCAACAGAGAATGGATGAGTATTGCTCATCTCACCGATGTTAGTTCCAAGTTGATAATCAGCAGTGCTATCATCTACTGCCTTAATAATTCTTGCTTGACCAGGTTTGCCACCCTTAAGCAGAAGTGCCTCATCTTGAATCAAGGTGATTGCTGGACCACCATTGAATGAAACTGTTGCATCACCTGCAGTTGCAACTACGCGATAGTATCCAGTCTGTACAACTTGATACTCGGTAGCATCAGCAGCAATGCTATTTGTGCTTAAAACGTTTAATACTGTCATGTCGTGTTAGTTCGAGTCTGTATTATTTATCTCTTTTTGTTGCTTTAACATCTTTTGTAATTCTGCAGTAGAGCCAACAAACATCGTGTTATTAACAGTAGACGGTCCAGATTTCTTTTCTTCAGCATCTAATTCTTTCATTTTCTTTTGCAGATCAATCAGTTTATCTGCTGTATCTGCTACGTTTTTAATAAGTTGACCTGCAACTTCATAGGCACGAGGATGATCTGATGCTCTCGCTACATCGAGAATACCATCAACTGCCTCCTGTCCTTTCATTACAAGGTTATGAAGTTGAGCACGAGATACCTCGTAGTCATGCTTCACATCTTCAGTATCTGTTTTTTTCAAACTTGGTTTCACTTTTTCAACGTGCTTTTGGAGNTCAGATGGTTCTGTTCCAAAAGCATCATTCAAACCATCAAAAGGATTTCCCATTAGATTGCCTCATCATTACCGCTGATTGGATTGCGTTTCTTCTGATCTGTAAACTCNGAGTAAATCTCACCAAATCCAAAATCATCATCAGCATCTGCTGTAATAGGATCTGGTTGTACAGTATACCGAACTTCTCTTGGTGCAGATGTAGTATTGGTATCTGTATAGTAATCTGTGATAACTTTTTTGATAGTCTTCGCATCTGTGACAGGACCGTAGAGGTATGTCTTGACAGTAAATTGAAGAGTATAAATGATTGCTCTACGTTGGGTGAAACTACCATCGTAGTCATCTTCATAGTCAATATTATTCAAGACCACAGGAACATCCTTGGTCTCATTCATAGTCGGCAATAACTTGACTGAGAGATTGTAATGAGGTTGGAAGAACGGTAAAATTTGTTCAAGAATCTGCAAACCATCTTCCTGATTTTTTGAAATGATAGCAAGTTCAAACCCTAGNTTATAGGGGACTGGCATAAAAACATTTTTGTTCTCGTCTGTATCCTTTGCAATTTTAATTTTTTGCGTAGGTGATACCTTTCTAGTAGCATCATATGTAATNCCATTAATCTCAAAAGAGATTCTAGGTAGAGTGATCTGTACTCTCTTATTAGTAGGGTCAGGTACTTGGTCGAGACGCGCCAGAAACTTTGCTTTAGGACCATATGCCAAGGGCACTTTCATTACTTCATCTTGACGACGAAGTTCAATGTTGTTGAACAAAGTTCCAAATGCAACAACAGTCTTTCTAAAGATTTCGTTATATGAGTATGTGCCTAACATCAGATTGTGGTATCAGTAGTGGACCCGACTGAACCGAAGGGATTTGCTTCGGAGAAGTCTANAATATCATCATCAGCAAGTTCAAAGGCATAGTTTTGATCAATGCTNTCTTCAGTATTCACATTATTTAGTGTGTTGTANGATGCAGTNGTCCANGCAGCACCNGAAGTCTGNCCNGTNACNGTCTCAGGNATNGTAAAGATACCNGATCTATTGAATACTTGNAGTTGNCTATTNGAAGAATCCCANGCNTTAACTTCTGCNGTAACNTTGGAANTACCNCCAGCAACAATNTCACCAACNGTAAAGTCNNCNCTNCCANNAGCAGCAGCGAAGTTAACTGTNATNGNATTNGCNAANGNNGTCTCNATAGCNTCNATNTCTGCNANACCNGTNTCNANATCTTCNTCACTGTANTCAAANAGTTCNCANTGACATTCCCAAACATANCCNTTNCCNANNTGATANAANGGTNTNTCTGCNTCTACAAATTGAATTTGAAATAAGTGTTTGGTTGTAGGAAACCAAATTAAATCCCCTTCGTTTGGTCGTCCTTCGACATTGAGGACTTCAAGGTCGTCAACTTTTTCTTTAAATTTTTCACGGGAGAAAATAAACGTCGTCTTATCTTCGACGCGAACTCCAAATTTGCTAAGTAACTCGCCTTGCCCTTCCCATCCTTCAACATTATTGACATAAGCCCTGATTGCCCTCGCGCTGTCAAATTGCGAATCAGAGTCTTCTCCGAAGACCGTATCGCGGTTGACCAAACTCCGAGGAACGTAGTAAATATCTTGCCCATAAATTTCTATGCTCTCTACGACGAGATTCTCCATGAACTTCTGCTCTTGAGCAGAACCATTCGCCTTTAAAAGATTTGAATGATCGCTAAAGACGAAATCAGATGCTGGTGTATTCTGAAATGCCATATTATCCTACCAAGTCTAGAGGGGGAATCTCGTATGTATCACGAAGTTGCTCTTCAAGATCTTTCTTAAAGGTGCTTGCATCTTCAAGAATTTGACGACCGTTAAGAGTAACACCACCCAGCATTTGAATGCCGTCATACTTACTTAGGTTCCTTCCCCATTGTTGTTGGAAAAGTGCCTCAACATAATCCTTTAACCAGTTATCATTATACATTGATGTATATGTTTCAGGATCTTGACGCATCTGAACTTCAACTAAAAGGAAATCTCCTGCTGTTAAATCTGCCCAATCCATATCAAGATATAATCTACCTTGATGCTCATTAAATCTGACTCTACGATCTTTCTGAGAATTGGTGACCCAATCCAATGTCTCAAGATACTGTGAAGTCATAAAGTAATGAAGAATATGTCCATGCGTCATTGCATAGATGTCATTCAAAAAGATTTGATATTTAATATTGAAAATGTTGCCAGGCACAATACTAGAAGCACCAATCTGAGAATAAACATGATTGACAGAGAGGACACCTGGCGGGAGTGAAACATATTCGGTTCCTTCATACCAAGCAGTAGAACCAATCTGAGCAGTTGCTTGTGCTGCTGTTTTGATTGCATCCGTTACTTCAATCTTAATAAAAGTTTTGTAACTACCATTGTAATGATACTCTTGGTAGTAATCGATTGCTTCTTCAATAAGATCATCTAGTTGCGTTGAAGCAACGTTGATGTCAATCGTGGGGAATCCTAAACGACGAAGAGCGTAATCTCTTAGTTCTGTTTTAGTTGCGGGTCTAGTTGCTGACATTTGTTATCAAGCGAATGAGGAGATAGTAAGAGTTGTAACATCATTTGCACTGACGACTTCTCCTTTCTTGAAGAATCCATCAACGGTATCAACGGTGATTGCGTTAGTGCCAAGAGCGGTAATAACGCCTGTAGTGCCACTAGTAGCACCAGTGACAGTTGAACCGACTTCCATTGTAGTAACGTCAGTCAGTTGCAGAGTTGCATTAGTAGCAACTGTGGAGGTGTTCACTGTAGCACCATTACCATGGATNGCTGTTACATCGAATGTAAGAGCAGCAGCNCCACCACCGCCAAGTTGAGCGTCAGCAACTGTGACNGTCTCATTGACGATGAATCCACTACCATCATCTGTGACAGTAACAGAATCAACAGTTCCTCCAGTACCAATTACAACAGTGAATGTTGCATTAGCACCAGATGCTTCAGTTCCATAATCGGATGTGCCTAAGGTGTAAGTGCCAGGAGTTCTTGCTGCATCAGTTGCACCAAAGTTACCTACAGTCTTAATACCAGATGCGTTAGCATTGGTAATAGTTACTGTTTCATCAGCAGCATATCCAGTACCACCGTCATTGATAACAACGTTAGTAATAACACCANNAGATGCAGTAATGTCAACTGTTAGTGCAGATCCAGTTCCACCAGTTGCAGCGACACCCGTTGCAGTTGTGTAACCAGTTCCTCCAGATAATGTTCCCAAGTTGAATGATAACACTTTACCAGCGTTAGCATTAGTAATGGTTACAGTTTCATTAGCAAGGTATCCAGAACCACCAGCGTTAACTGCAGCGGCAGTGATTACACCACCGACGACAGTAGTATCAACTGTCAACGAAGAACCTGTACCGCCAGTGGTCGCTACAGCAGTTCCAGCGGTGAATCCTCCTCCACCACCATTTGTGACAGAGGTAGTAACTGNAGCACCAGGTGTAGGATCACCAGACAGATTCAATGTCAAAGTTGTNGCAGTTGCAAGGTTGTTGAGCATTGCACTTAACTGTTCAAATGCATTGTCGAGTTTTGCTTGAACTCTTGCTTCAGTGTAATACTGATTAGTAGAACCTTCACTAAGGTTATCCGTAGTTGCTGCAGCAATCTTAGTATCAAAACGTGCGTCGGCACGAGCATTAGTAAAGTAAAGATTGGTAGATCCTTCAGTAAGATCATCAGTATCTGCAGCAGCGATACGAGCATCTGCTCTAGCATCCGTATAGTAAAGGTTGGTGCCTTCAGACAGATCGCTAGTAGACTTAGCAGCAAATCCTGCGGTTACTCTTGCATCAGCGCGAGCATCTGTGTAGTAAAGGTTGCTACCCTCTGTCAGGTTATCGGTGGTCTTACTAGCAAGGCGAGTATCAAAACGAGCATCTGTGTAGAAGATATTTGTGCTACCTTCAGTAATATTATCGGTATTGATGTCTGCTTGAGTTACGGACAGTTGACCACCAGCACTAAGTTCAATACCAGTACCGTATGTGAAGTGTGTACGGGTTCTAGCAGCGGTTGTAAAGAGGTTTGTGGAACCTTCGGTTACATTATCAGTATCGATNTCTGCCTGCGTTACAGTAAGCGTATAGGTGCCTGCTGCGTCATTGTATGCCTTAGTAATACCTGTACCAGCAACAATAAGAGCATCGACTCTATCATCGACACGCTCATCAGTGTAATAAAGGTTAGATCCCTCAGTAAGGTTAGTAGTGCTATGATTGCTAATATCAGATACTTGACCAGTTACGTTACCTGTAAGAGCACCTGTGATTGCAGTAATGTTTGCAGCATCAGCAAAGATTCCTTGCCAACGAACAGAAGATGTACCCAAATCATAAGTGCTATCTGCAGCAGGATTAAGATCCTTAGCAGTAGATGTTGCACCTGTTAGATTACCAACTAAATCGGAAGTGATTTCATTGGCAGCAAAATCACCGTTAGCATCACGAAGGACGAGGTTATTTGCTGAGTTGTTTGATGTAGAAGCAACGTTGATTGTTGTATTACCAGCAACACCATCAGCATTGGTCAGTGTAATACCAGAAGATGCTGTAACGGCGAGTGTGCGTTGTGCGTAGGTGTTTGCAGCAGTTCTTACAACATAACCAGTACCTGCCATTGCAGCAAGTGCAGTGATATCAGCATCATCATATGTTGTAGTAATAGTAACGTTCTGAGATCCATCGAAGGAGACGTTACCGTTAACAACACCATCAACAGTGATTGTACGAGCAGTTTTGAAAGTATCAGCGGTAAGAGCATTACCTTGAATACCAGCACCAGCACCAGTGCCAGCAGCAACAGTGATAATGTTGGCGGCAAAGTTACCAGAGGAGTCACGATTAACAACTGTAGATGCAGTGTTTGCAGTTGCAGTTGTCATGCTGTCCAAAAGGTCAGCGTTCAGATTGTTGATCTTGTCTGTTGTAGGAATAACCAGAGCAGGACCAGAAGAAACTTGAGATGTGATCTGACCATCTACAGTCAGAGTACCATCAATGTTGGCATTGGCATCAACATCAAGAGATGTGCCAGCGCCAGTAACATGAACAGAACCAGCACGAAGAGCACCGTCTGTACCAGTAAGAACTTCAGAGGAGTTACTTGCACTTGTTAAGAATGCGAATTCTTGGGAGGATCTGTCGAATCCAAAGAAACCAATTTTCGCAGAGCCGTCGTAATAACGGAACTCAACACCACGATCCTTACCGTCGTTAGACGCGGGTGCTGTGTCACCACCCACAGTAATAATAGGGTCATCGAGAGTTGTGACCGTAGAATTGACAGTAGTGGTTGTTCCATTGACAGTGAGGTTTCCAGTAATAGTAAGGTTGGATTCAGCAGTTACATCACCACCAACATCCAAAGTTCCACGAATATCTGTATTGCCATTGTCAGTATCAACAGTGAACTTATCAACAGCAGATGCATTTTGAATAGCAAATTCTTTGTTGTCTGCAGTGATAGTAACATTATCATGAGTTACTAATGCACCAGAGATGTCTGCAGAGTTATTAAGATCCAGAGCACCATTGATTTCGGTAGCACCATAGATTCTTGCAGCACCACCAACAGCAAGGTTCTTACCAATACCAGCACCACCAGTCAGACGGAATGCACCATCTGCAGCGTATGTACCAGTCAGAGTTTGCTGTGAGTTTGCAGTCAGAGTTGTGACACCAGATACACCGAATGTGTCATTAATCTGAGTTGCATCACCAAC
>NZAU01000142.1 GCA_002686215.1 Candidatus Woesearchaeota archaeon | reverse complement strand
TTTTTTGTGTTTTGGTATTGAGATTCTATAATCTGCTTGTTTAACTGATAAATTGGGGCATTGAAAGTTTTGTATGTTCTTGCACATTTGTTTCCACTTATCTGCTTGTAAATAAACTGAACTACCCCAACCTAGATAACCCGGCCCATAAGAAGTGTTGTGATTGAAGTAGTAAAGAGAAGCTCTTTCTAAATCAGATAACGATATAATATCTTCTCGTTTGTAAGAATCTGTTTTCCAATCTTTCAACATATCTTGTGTTTTATCTAATGACATAAGAATTTCTTTTACTTCTTTGTAAGTCTTGTCATCAGGGGTAATCTTGGAAAGTTCTTCTGATAACTCTGTCGGTTGTTTCAAAAGAACCTTCCAAAAATTAACCAACATATCGAACACATCATATCCAATAACTTCAATATCCAATTCATTAGCCCAACGAACCTCTAACGAACCACCACCAATAAATGGCGATACTATTCGTTTAGGTTTAGGCCAAAATGGAATATAAGTTGAGATAAATCCATACGCTCTGGACTTACCACCTGCATATCTTAATGGTGTTCGACTATGTTTCATTATTTATTTTCTTCAACTGAAGCTTTACGATACTCCGTAACTAACTTTTTTACTTCACCAATCGCTTTACGAGCTCTCGTTCCAGCGGCTTTGTTTCCAGTATTTACATTAGTTTGATGATTTGTTTCAAATTCTGTAAACAAATCGTTCAGTTGTGAATATAACTCATCTAATTTACTCATTGTAATCTCCTTAAGGTTTGAGTTTTAGTTTTTCCTTTTCTTATGAGGCGTGTGTAGGAATCGAACCTACGAACAATGGTTTTGCAAACCACGACATTTCCATTCTGTCAACACGCCGTTGTGGTAAGTGATGGATTCGAACCACCGTATCTCATACGAGAGTCAGATTTACAGTCTGATGCTTTTAACCGCTCAGCCAACTTACCATTGTAGCCCATAGGGTAATCGAAACCCTGTTTTCTGGATGAAAACCAGATGTCCTAACCACTAGACGAATGGGCCATACTTATAGGAGCTTTGTTATTATCCTCTACTAATGATAAATGAGGCATGATATCAACATTAGTTCACCTACCTACCAATAGTATTAGACAACGAATAGCATTTAAGTCTTGTTCATTGTCAAGGGAAGGAATGATTTAATCAGATTTCCTCTTTTTTCTGAACTACTATAAGTGTTTGTGGAGCTGACAGGAATTGAACCTGCGACCTACGCAGTGCAAGTGCGTCGCTCTTCCAACTGAGCTACAGCCCCGAGCTTGTGGTAGGACTCGAACCTACGACTGGTTGATTACAAATCAACTACTCTACCAACTGAGTTACACAAGCGTGTGTTTTACTTAAATCTTGAATCAATCCAACATTTTCCATAGTATAATACTCCTAACCATATAGTAAATAGTATACCATCAAAATATCCAATTGAATTCCATATTTCTACAATATCCATATTATCTCCAATAAAGTGCTATATAACCAGTCAATACGAACGCTATCAAAAAATAAAATTCAGGTTGCATCATCTTCCTACCTAACCCTTTCTTCTCTTTTTATATTTACTCAAAGTTTTCTTAGGAACTGGTCCTAAGTGTGTTTGTGGTTTAGTTCCAAACTTGGTATTCTTTCCTCTACCTTGTCTAGTTTTCTTTTCACCATTACCAACTCTACCATCTGTTGTAATTATTGCCATATTCTCTCCTTATAATTTATAAAAATCTTCTTCTGTGTAGTTATTAGTGAACGAACCTTCTCCGTGAACTTTCTCTGCGGCTTCACGAGAACTATAATACTTAACAACAGCTCCTGGTAGTTCGTGTGCTTTTCTTGTTTCTTTTGGATTGAAAGCTCTATTACTTGGTGGTAATTCAATGTGTCTACATACTACTTGTTTAACAGTACCTGTATCTTCACACTTTCTTCTTAATCCTTCAAAATTAATTCCTTTATTTTTTTTTCTTCTTGGCATTTTTGCTCCTCGTTTTTAGTTTTACTTCTGAAGTTGTCTTTTCTCTATGACACTTCTTACATAGTGTTTGTAGATTGTCCAAAGTATAATAACTCCAATCTAAATCTTTTTCTTTCACACCCTTTTGTTCTACCAATGGTCTGATGTGGTCTGCTTCCCAATGTAAATCAAAGTATCCACATTTATTACAAATACCTTCATCACGATTCCATAGTTGAGCTCTTTGTTCTCCACTATGATAGATTAATAAGTATTCAGTTGCACAATCTTCGTGCCAACTTTTACGGGTGTTAATCGTATCTTCTTTATCATTCAATATAACATTACCACACCACCTACAATTACCTTTGGTCTTGGTATAGTAATGTTTTGGTTTTGGTGGTTTACGGAAATCTCCGTTCCACTTTTCTTTTTTCTTTTTTCCAAATGTCTTCTCGTGTCGTGAACTCCACCTACTTAACGGCACATAAACTCCTTTTTCATTTGTCTGTATTGTTCGTTCTCTCTTGCTAGTTTCCAATACTTTTGAAAGATATTAGAACTTGTAAAGAACCTTTCTACTGAATGGTCTTTTGGAAGTATCTCCCACTTACCATTTTCTCTTGTCCATTTTTTACCTGAACTATGATTCCAATATCTACGAGCTCTTGTAAATCCCATATGTAAATACTTCTTTGCCATATCTGCACCGACAAAATCTTCTTGTTCTAAATAATCTAAGAACATCATATAAATAGTTTGTGCAGACTTCTGTGCTTCTTCTGGTGTTTTGAATCTCCAATGTATNTGAAGTTCTGATTTGTATGGTTGACAAATCAATACACCTTGTTGNCCNCGNCCNACTTTATATAGATGTGGATTNTCNCNATAATCAATATCNGGTTTCCAATGATACTCTTTGGATTTAAATCCTACATAACTTGGTTGTTTCATTANNCGTNCNACNTAAGTGAATGTATATCTTCTATCTTATGTTCTTTACCATTTGTATCAGTAAACATAGTGGGTAGATTTTCATACTGACCCTTTGGAATTGCTCCGTGGTCAGTCATAGAACCTCTTTCTCTTTTTGGTGGTAATCCCTCTAAATCACAAGTATCCCATTGTACCCACTCACCTGTATCATCTACTTGAACTAATGGTTTACTTTCGTTTATATCGTATAGTTGGTGTAGTGGAAACTTCATTCGTGGTCGTCCCACTTAATTATTGATACAATAAAAAATGCTACACCAAATACTATTAGTGCTTTTATCATTTATATTTATCCCATTCAAATATAAGGATATACAATGCTATCAAACATATGAAACCAACAATAGCCCCCAATATTATTTGTATAGCTGTAAATAAGAAACTAAGCATTTATTCTCCTAAAATATTTCTTTCTTGTTTTTCTATCTAACATATGTATACTTGTCAACACATTAACTAATTGTGTTTTGGTTGTCAAAGTAATCTTGTTCTTTTTATATAATTGTTTTAGATAATTGACTGTAACTACATAACCCTTTTGTTTATAAGTATCAATACATTGTTTGAAACTATCATTAAAAGTTACTTGATTGGTAAATACTTTTTGTTTTGGTTGTGGTGATACCTTTTGTTTCTTAGGTTCTGGCATTTTCCACTCTCGTGCCTGTGGTGCATTAATCTTACCACCAACCTTAACTGCTCGTCTATCTAATCTTTGTAAATCTTTTTTAACTGAACTTGATACTGGCTGAACGAATGCGCCAGTCTTGTGTGGATACACGACATGCGCTGAATATGGTTCTACTGAAGAACACTCAACACATTCACGATAACCAAGATGAACTCTCTCATCTGGCATAGTAGCATCACACTTGATACATTTTTCTATCATACTCGCAATATACGAAATTATTTATACGATGTCAAGCTTTTTCTACAACTGCTACAATATCTCTTTCAGCCACAAAGAAGTATTCTTCACCATCGTGTTGAACTTCTGTTGCACTAAACTTAGTGTATATAATTGTATCACCTTCTTTAATTGGTATTGGCATATACTCACCTGTATTCATATTTCTTGAACCTTGTCCAACTGCTAATACTTCACCAAGTGCAGTTTGTCCTTGTTCAGATGCGGTATCAGGTAAAAATATACCACTTGCAGTTTGTTCCTCTCTATGTGGTTTCTTTACAACCACTCTTGCGTCAAAGGGTTTTAACATTATCTCTCCTTATTTAAAAATGAGCTTCATCTACTTCAAAACAAGTTAGTCCTTCTTGTCTCCACATATCAACGACTTTCTTTCTATCATCAAATACACAAAAGACATTATCTTTATTTACAAAGGTATCTAACATTGCTTTCTTTAATATTTCATCTGGCATAAATCTCATAGCCGGTGTAGCAGGATTACCATCTGCAACTGGCCAAGACTCTTCCTTGAACTTATCAGGTCTACACACTAATAAGTCATACGGAACATTATGTTCAGACAACCACTCTTTTGTTTCTTTAAAGTTAATATCATTTCTACCTGAAAATATAATAACTCTGAATCCTTGTTCGTGAAACATTTGAGCACATTTAATAACTGGTGGATTAGGTTTGTCTAACTTGATATTATCTGGATGAAAGAACACATCCCAATCCATAGCTTTTTTATTAGATTCCCACTTTGCTAATTTCTTTCTTTCATCTATAATTGCAAGTGTTCCATCTAAATCAAATATTACTACATTCTTTTGTTTAATCGCTATCATTATTTACCTCTACTGATGTAAATTAAATAACCAACACCAAGTAGTGTTAGTATATGAACTAAAAACATTACTTTCATATAACCTCCATTTTATTAATACTTGTGGAGCTGACAGGAATCGAACCTGCGACCTACGCAGTGCAAGTGCGTCGCTCTCCCAACTGAGCTACAGCCCCGAGCCTGAGATTGGATTCGAACCAACGACCTGAACATTACAAATGTCCTGCTCTACCAACTGAGCTACTCAGGCGATTATTCTAAATATACGAATAATAATTAATATAAGTCAAGCTTTTTCTTAACTTTTTTTCTTTCCTCTATTACAAGGTCACTATTGATATCAATAGCATAATGTTTTTTGTTGTCTTTCATTACTTCAGTATAGCCAGTATAATTGTATAATCTAAATGGTCTTGTATCGTTTCCATATCCATTTGTTATTCTTAAGTAATTGTAGTGTCTATCTTTTATTCGTTTGTCCCAATACTCACCACACTCTCTATACTCTATGGTTTTATCACCACTTATGATTCTGTCCCATACTTCTTTTACAACTATTAAATATAGCGTGTCACGCATTATCTGATTCGTGATTCTTAATACCTTGTTGTATCATCTCTACATCTTCTAATGTAGGTTGTTTTTCATCATCACAACAATCATCACCACAACACTCAAAGTCTTTATCATCAATCATCTCCCAAGTTAATGGTTGACGATTTCTTTGATACTGAGTCATTGACCAAGCCAAGTCATCAGTCTTTAATGTGATAACTTCTCTATCACCTGACTCGTGATATTTTATTTCGACTAAGTATTCTTTCTTCATTATATCTCCACTCTATCCTCTTGATTAGTCTTTGTAAATATTTCGTTGTCGGATACAATCACTCTAAATATTTCCATAGGTAATCCTAACTCATCAACTAACTTAGATAATGCTTTAGAATCTTTTGGTAAACAAGTTCCACCATATCCACCAAATTGTTTGTTTACTTTTAAGTAGTGTCCATCACCGATTCCGTGAAATAAGAATGCGTCTTTTACCTTATCGTAATCACTACCCATCGATTGACACAAATTATAAAAAGCATTAGCGAATGTAACTCTCATCGCTTTGTAAGTATTACTAAAATACTTTGTTAGTTCTGCTTCAGTCGGTGTCATCGTTACGGTATGTGTTGGTAGAACTCCGTGTGATTCTTTTACTTGTTCTATCATAGTATCATCATTACTACCAATGACCAATACATTATTATTATGTAGGAAGTCTTCTACTGCAGTCTTCTCTCTTAAGAACTCTGGAACAAAACCTATACTTAGATTACTAAATTGTTGTCTGAATCTATTTGTTGTTCCTGGCACTATTGTACTCTTGATACATACTGAACCTTCATAGTTAAGTTCTGATAATTGAGCCAACACACTTTCTACTATATCAGTATTACAAGTTCCATCTTCTGAACTTGGTGTTGGAACACATATATATAATAGTTCTGCTTCCCATACATCTTCTATCTTTGTATTTAGTTTTGTATCGTGAACTAATATCTCGTGTCCTTGTGTTTCGAATCCAATTGATATTGCATTACCTACAAAACCTTTTCCTATAATTCCTATTTTCATCTGTATACTTTCACTCCATATTTTTTAGTAAAATCGTCAGCGTCTTTTTCATCGTTAACGATTGGTTGACCTTTAATGTTTAGACTTGTGTTCAATACCATTGGACAACCTGTCTCTTTGTAAAACTCTTTGATTAATTTGTAGTAGCCAGGATTATCTTCTTTACTTACGGTTTGTACTCNTGANGTATTNTCNANNTGACATATNGCTGGATACTTCTCTGGATATTTACAAGGTGCTACATACTGCATAAACTGAGACTTCTTNGTTGGCATATCGAATATCTCGTGTGCGTGTTCTTCCAATACACTTGGTGCGAAAGGTCTGAACTCTTGTCTATTCTTAATCTCGTTCATCTTTTGTTTGATGTCTTTACCTCGTGGGTCTGCTAACAAACTACGATTACCTAATGCTCTCGGGCCATACTCGGCTCTACCATTAGCAACACCAACTAAGTTACCTTTAAGTAATTCCTTAACTACTTTCTTAACTGGATACTTACCTTCAATGTTATATCCTAAGAATGCTCCGTGTTCCATAAAGTCTAAGTGTTGTCCACCTACATATGCGGCACAACCTAATGATGAACCTGCGTCGCCAGGATTTGGTAGTATCCACATATTAGGATATTGGTCTTTAACTACATTTGAGTTAGCTACACAATTCAAAGCAACACCACCACTATAACACATATTGTCAGTTTCAGGTACTAACTCTTTTGCTTTCTTAAATACCTTGGCTATCTGCCATTCACATATAGTCTGAACATTAGCTGCTATATCAAACTTCCATTGTTCTGAACCATCATCTGGATATATACTTGGTTCATAATCTAAACAACCTCTATGTAGATTTCGTTTTAATTCTAACTCGTTGGCATATCCGAAGAAGTCATTATATATAATAGATTGTAGGTCTTCATCTTGTCTTCCCCAAGCTGCCATACCCATCAAGATGAANTCATCCTCTTGTGGTTTTAAATCTAATCGTTGGGTCATCGCACTATACCACAAACCTAATGAATGTGGATATGTTTGACTCCATCTCTTTTCTAACTTGTTTCCTTTGGCATACCAAATACTAATGGTATCGAACTCACCAATCGCATCTATACATACGACGGCACTTTCTTTATAAGGTGAAGTAAAGTATGTAGAACTTGCGTGNGANAAATGGTGGTCTACATATTCATCTATCTTGTANTTACCTTTACCTAATACTGAATCAATATGATTCTGTGGCATATTCTTTAATGTGAATACCTCTGAGTATTGTCCAGCTTTCAATTGTCTTAACTTCTTAATCCAAGGTCTTTCGAAATAAACTACCTTATCAGGTGTTCCGTATTGTTCCATATCCTCGAACATCTCTTTATTTAGATTACTATCATTCTTGATACCACTATATCTTTCTGCGTGTGCAGCAAATAGTATTCTTCCATCTTCAATCAATGTTATGGCTGCGTCGTGGTTCAACGCATTTATACCAAGTATCTTCATTCTTTCAACTCCTCAAGTTCTTGTTGTAGTTCTGCTTTTAAAGCACTACGATTATATTGTTTCTTTACACTATGTACTTTTCTCGTCGGTATAGGATGAGTCTTCATAGTTTGTATCCTTCTAAACTTCTTTGGTTTTTGTTTCTTCATCTNNCAAAATCATCTTCAGTATAATTGTTGGTAAACGAACCTTCTCCGTGAGCTTCTTCTGCAGCTTCATAAGAACTATAATTTAAAATCTTAACACCTTTGATATCTTCATAACTGAATCCTTCTTTCTTCGGTGATGTAAATTCAGCCGGTATAGTGATATGTCTACACACTACTTGTTTCACGGTACCTGTATCTACACACTTTCTTCTATGATTAGTCGGTATTTGATGTCTATGTTTTCGTCTTCTTGGCATTATGGCTCCTTGATTGGATTGTTTGATTTAATTGTTTTGATATGTAACATTATACTTGCACTTCTGTTTCTTTAAAAGGTTGAGCGGTTAGTAGGAATTGAACCTACATCCTTTGACTGGTAGTCAAATGTAATAACATTATACTATAACCGCAATAATATATATAATTGAAATACCTGAAAATGTAATTTATTTTTCGAANGGTCGATTTTTTGGGTAAGCTCGACAAAGTTAAAGCAAAGTTTACGACACTTTTAGGTTNTCTTTTTCGTGGTCGGTAAAGTTAGCAAAGTAACGAGATTTTTGTAATTGTTTATGTGACTTATGGAAGTGTAGACGANNACCNATATTAATCATAAAGTAAGGGGACTTCTCTCTCGTACGAACACCACCAGCAGTAAAGTCTTCCCAAGGNNNNAGNACAATACANTTATANTCCTGAGAATAAGGGATGTTCTTTNANNTTNTTGTTNANAGTGGATTGAATGGGTTTGCGTTCTACTTGTTCCCAATCGATATCTTGANAGTTTTGACATACGAACAACGCCGACCTCTTTTGTGAATCATAATATCGAGACATCATATCCATAAAGGCCATCTGCGATGGATTCCATATATCAATGTATAATTGGTCTTTCTTGATTTCAGGTTCGATAAATGGACATACTGCCATATTACTGAATGCTTCATTAGGTGTGGTTAACCAATGTATGTATTGGTATGCTTTGTCTAATATTTGTTCTTTTGATTCCATAACCGATAATAAGTATTACGCTCTTTTACCAAAACGCTAATTATCTTTTCCTTACCTTTCTTGATAAGAATAAAGGTATCATTAATTCCCATAGGGTTAATTTTTTATGCGATGGTTGGATGAGTCCGATTCGCAATAGTAGTTGCGTGGTGCCCTGCATTAACGATAAACCAAGGGGGTGTTGCGTGGCATTACATTATAGTGCTGGCTTAGCCCTCGCACTTCAGAGCTAAGTTATATTCTATATACCTGTATTGAGTCTGCCCACAAAATCGCTATCAAGAGTGCCGCAGTCTGTCATAATGTCAGACTTTGTGTTTCTCGTCGTGAAGCGTGGTGAAATAGAGTGTTGTGGTGGGGTATATACCGCAATCTGCGCGACCAATCCAAGAAATCCAACCGCTTATTTTAAGGCATATATAGTAATTTACGAAAACTTTTTGACAATGTCAAGCTTTTTTTAGCAAAATCATAACATTTTTTGGAATTCTTCAAACGGAATATATGACAATTTGTCATCTTTCGGTATCTCAATAGGTGGTTCGCCGGGCTCTGCCTCGTCCAACGCTCTCCCAATAGGTGTTTCTCTATGACGATACCAACCATTCTTGAGTGGTGCCAGTTCATACACGCAATTAAAACATAATGCTCTGAGATTATCTAACTTGGTGTTCATAGGGTCTCTATCGAGAAAGTCNAANATNANTGGNGGTTGTCTTGTAGCGGTATCCATATGAGTGAAGTCAGCACCACAATTACCGCATTTACACGCTATATACCCTTCTCTAATACCTTTAGTNAGTAANGTATCTTCTCTGTATGGGTTAGGATTTTTGCCTTCGAGAATCTGTTTTAAGTCGTGCTTNAAAGCAGACCCAACATTTCCTGTTTTTCTTATTCCTTTNGAAGANTTAATCGGTGCCCATAGTCCGTGNAGCTTGGCATATTTTTTNAANGTATTCTTGGCTACACCCATATATAGAGCGGCNTGACCCATTGATTGNGTGGACTTAATGGCTAATTCGATGTTGTGCTTGGATAATGTCATCCCTTTGCTTGGGCGTCCTGCTTTCCCCATTTTGATACTCCTATGTATGTCAATATGTCATATAGCGTCATACCTCAAGGCATACACGCAAGTATTATATATTTCATATTGTTATTTAATATTGATACACTTTATCTGTATCAATAAATATAGATTATATGGAAAAAGTGGTTGATTTGTGGTAGAAGTGGGTTAAAATCCCTTATTATCCCTTACTTCTTGATTGGATACCAAATAGTTGGTTTTTTCGATTTCTTAGTGATTTTAGGTTGTTTTTTAGGTCTGAATAGACGATAAATCGCTATAAAAATCACTAAAAGTAGTATTGTTATTGTATATTCCACCTTGTAATATAAATATATGATAGGCACAAAAAAACCCACCGAATAGGTGGGCTTTAGCCATTTATCTTCCTAATTTAAATTTTCTCTTGTGTCTCATATTCCTCAATACCACATATACATAATAGAAGAATAGGGCGCCTCTCCACCCCCTCATAACAAGTCGACAATTCCCCAAGTCACGATACACCATAATGTTAATATCAGAAATGGAATTATGCTATCCATAATATCAGTCCTACTACAATACCTGACATACCAATTAAAAACCATTGACTTAATATCAGTGCTACTATTTCATCATTACTTATCATTTATCCCAATACTCTACTATCAAATGTATCACTATTACTGCAATTATCATCCATAATACGAATATTCCTATGTTTGAAGTTATCATTATACTACGCTATATCCTTTGTTAGCTTACCCAAAAAATTATCATTCTTGATAAAAAAAAAGGTAAATCGTGACGCTCTGGAATTAACTTTCCCTTGCCACTACCTACCTACAACTATATATATTGGATTTTGAAATTTTATGAGATGATTTCTTCATCTTTTTTCATTATCCGTAATATATTTCCCACCACTATCGTGGACAACACCACGATTATCAAATGGTCAATTCCAACCATCAAAGCAAATCGCCAGAATCAAAATCATCATCAAGTTTCTTCCTATCTTGACCTGAATATCTCCACTTGGTTTGTGGTGACTTTTTGATTGCGGTGCACAACACAACACCCAATATCACCAACATCACCGCTGATGCTAAATTAATCATTTTTCATTCCCCTCATTATCTTTATTCACAATACTATATCCTACAATACGCTTCACACCACCCATCCAAGATACTTTGGTTGGTTTCGTGTATTTATGTTCAAAATCATTGATTTGTTTTCGGATGCGCTCATTCATTACTTCGTTGGTTTTACCACCATTCCACATAGTTGGTTTCTCCTTTTTGTCACTCATTACACATTCCTAAACCACACCACGATAGCGATTGTAGTCAATATGACTGCCACGAATATAGGAAGTGTCATCATTTTGATTTCCTTCTCAATCTCTTGAATTTTCTTTCACGAATGATGGTACTTGCCTTAATCGTAGTCCATTTTGGTTGACAATATTTATCCATTATAATCATAATAAGTCTCTCGTCGGAAACCCAAATTCATTACGAGTGTTCTTCGTGTTTTTCGGGTGAATCTTTGATTCGACCGAAGTCCCACGCGTATTTGCGTTGTCTTTGGTTTCCGTAACTTTGTTGATTAAAATCGTCAAGATTCCATATACAACCATTGTGGGAAATATCAAAAACCAAGCTGTGAACCAACCTATTCCGTTGGTGATTTTGCTCGTTAACTTTGTGTTCATATAGTGGGTTCCTTTATTTTTATATTCGTATATAAATATATATTGATTTGAAATTATTTTAAAAAATCGTTTACTTTACGAAAAAAAATTCTAACTTTGTTAAAATGGTAGGTCTGGCAAATCGTCTGTTGGTTCTTTCTGATACCAAACATACATTTCCACATATCTTTTTGCTTGTGGTCTTGTTGTTGAATTTCCCAAATATCCATCTGATTGTAATCTACCTAACATTTTTTTCATATGGTTGATTAGTCCGAAATCGTGGTCGTGGATATATGGTTCTCCTTGTTCTGAATATGCGATATACATATCAAAATGATTTGACTTT
>NZAU01000141.1 GCA_002686215.1 Candidatus Woesearchaeota archaeon | reverse complement strand
CTAATATAGGAACCACCGGTACCATCTGGCTGGCTGGATTCTTTGTTTCAGATGGATGGCCTAAAGGAGATACATTGCGAATAGCAATGGCTCACACGGGAATGAATCTCTTGATGGCATTAATGCTCTTGCCCTTTGTGGGTAGGATTGCACAATTCCTCGGAAAGTTTTAAAAAAAAATAAAAAAAATGCATTTAGGGGGTTTACAACCCCCTTTTTTTGTGGTAGAATAGTATTATTAATGAAGGAGCAAATTATGCATATTGATACTAGAGGTCGTACAGACGCTTATGTTGGAACTTTCGGATTAACTGAATCTGATCAAAACGAATTAAAACAAATTCGTAAAATGGTGACTAATCTAAACAAAGATTTGAAAGAGTTTGGATATCACTATCGTTATTATGTGAAGTGTCAAGGACGTGGTCCACGAAGAATAGGTGATAGAAATTATCTACATTCTTTGCCACTGAAGTACGCTAAGTACATGGATGCATATATTTACCGTCGTTAATATCTTTTTATTCTTACTTCCCCACCTAAGGCGCTTCGGCGCCTATTTTTTTAGTTATAAATAGTATAAAATATTTAAGGATACGCTTATGTTTGGTGCTATGACAAGACGAGAGTGGATGAAGTATGGGGATAAACGACCCGATGCTTTGAGATCAGCAATTAAAAATGGTGATGCTGTGCCAGACGTTGATGGTAAGAGCTTAGAGATTGCTAATAGCAAAGAGAACATGAATGCTATTACAAACTTTATGAACAGTAAAGACACTGTTTTCATATTAAAACTCAAGAATGGAAAAACTGTTGTATCTAATAAAATTGGTAAATCTCCATTGTTTGGAGGCAAGGGGAAAGGCGGTGGTGCAACTGGTAACACAGCCGATGGTGAGTCTTTACAATGTTTGTATTTAGCAGCAATGTTTGGAGAAGGCATGGACAAAGAGTTTTCTCATTTCACTCCTGAAGTTCTAAAGAAATATGCTAGAAATATTCAGGTTGATACTGCATTTGAAAAAATGATGGGAGCAGATGCGGCATGGCACATATCAGCTTATGTGTCTGGCCAAGCTTTGTATAAAAAAGGATACGTAAGCAATAGTCATATATTCCATCGCGGCTCAAAAACAATGGACGCGATTTACGCCATGAAAAAGATAGCGTTTAAAAACGATAAGTCGCCTGCGTTAAATAATGATAAATGGAATCCTGGTGATATATGGGCGGTAAAAAAAGGAGTTACTCCTACATCCGTTCTTGACTCAAGTTCTGTTGCAGCACTTAACGCATCTATAAAAGATGCTTTTTTAAAGCGTACTATTGTAGGAATATCCTTAAAACAAATTAATAAATTAACTAAGACAGCAAAGCTTACAGATTATAATCTAGAATCTGGTAAACTAGGTGTTCATAGATATACTAAGTCTTCACTAAAGTCAAACAAACCCGGCAAAACATTTTGGACTTTTAAAGGTGGCTATATCTTCTTTGATTCAACAAATAAGATGGATGTTAGAGCTCCAACCGCTATGGGAGCTTTAAACGTTGAGATAATAGGTAAAGGAGCCAGAGGTGGAAGAGCTGGTTATGGCGCTATTGTTTTTGCTGCAGAAAAGTTTTTAAAGGTTAAACTACCTTCAAATGAAGAATTAAAAAGTATGGCAAAACTACTACAAGGAGGAAGAAATGAAAGGCTGGCTAAAAACCTGTATAACAAAGTTAAAAGAATTCATCCGGAAATTGGTTGGGATGATTTCTGGAAAGAAATGAAAGAAGCAACACCTGATAGATTGCACGCCAATCTTGGCGCTACAGAAATTATTCATGCTGTAGATAAAGCAAATAGTCGAGATAGAAATGCATTTGTTTCTTTTCTTGTTAATAAAGCAGGATCAAAAACTGATGAATCATCAGTATACGTAAAAGTAGAATCATCATAAAAGTGGTTTACATTCAATCAGAACTATGGTAAGATAAACATATGGAAAACTTTAAAGCACATATTACTGAGAATAAAAACACTCATATGACTCACATAGAAGATAGAGTCATTTATGGTGGTGTAAAAGGAACTAGAGAAGCTATCTTTGCATTACGCGATTTAAGAGATATGCTTGGAGGAAATAAAGATGGTAATGTATCTGTTAAGTGGGATGGCGCTCCTGCTATCTTTGCTGGTACTGACCCAAGTGACGGACGTTTCTTTGTGGCAAAGAAAGGGATTTTTAACAAGAATCCCAAAGTCTATAAGACTCCTGCTGACGTTGACGCTGACACAGATGGTGATCTTGCTGTTAAGCTCAAAGTCGCTTTGTCAGAGCTCCCTTCCTTGGGTATCAAAGGTGTCGTGCAAGGTGACTTCTTATATGGACCTGGTGATGTAAAGACTAAAAACATAAAAGGAAAAAAATATGTTACCTTTCATCCAAACACTATCGTCTATGCGCTGCCAGCTGAGTCGGTGGGAGCTCGCGATGTTAAGAAATCAAAGATTGGAATCGTCTGGCATACAACTTATAAAGGCAATTCCTTTGAATCAATGCGAGCCTCTTATGGAGTTGATGTCTCCAAGTTTAAGTCAAGCACAAATGTGTGGAGCCAAGACGCAACGCTCAGGGATTTAACAAATTTAACAATGAATAAACGTGATACGGAGGCAGTAAATGAATATCTTTCGCAAGCTGGTAAAATCTTTAACAAAATCTCAGGAACCACCCTTAGACAGTTGGAAGGGCAGGAGGAGCTACAGAAGCTTATTGAAACATTCGGTAACAAATACGTCAGACGAGGACAAGTTATCGGAGATTCAAAACGACATGTATCCATGCTCATTCGTTGGATTAGATTACGTTTCGGCAAAGAGATTGCCAAGCGGAAAACCGAAAAAGGAAAAGCCGGCCAGCGGGGAAAATTAGATACAATATTAAACTTTTTTTCAGAAAATAATAAAAAAAGTTTAGAAATGATGTTCGATTTGCAAAAAGTATTAGTTTTAGCAAAATTAAAACTTATAAATATACTTAATAAAATCAATAATATTGATACTTTTGTAAAAACTAAAAAAGGTTTTAAAACGACAGGTCACGAAGGTTATGTAGCAATTGATAGACTTGGTGGTGACGCGGTAAAGATTGTTGACAGATTGGAATTTTCATACAACAACTTTTCGCCTGATGTTATAAAAGGATGGGACAAGCCAACGAGGAAGTAAATGTTAGGTTTTAAAGATATGATCGTCGTCGATTACGCTCCCGGCGAAGATGATTTAATAAAATATAGAAGAAAAAAGCGTAAAGTACAAGACACTGAAGAAGCACTGACAGTGCCTCAACGCCTTGCTAAAGCTAGGGCTATGAGGAAGTATAAATCCAGGTTAAAGCTTGGTCGTCAGAGAGCTGCCAGGAAAATTGCATCCAAAGAAAAATTAGAGAAGCGTGCACGTAAAAAAGCACGTGAGTTAATTTTAAAGAAAATAACAAAAGACATACCTAAATCAGAATTGACGTTTCAGCGTAGAGCAGAACTTGAAAAAAGACTAGATAAAATGAAGCCAAGAATTGATAGATTGGCTAAGAAGATGCTACCAAAAGTACGTCAAGCAGAATTAGCAAAAAGAAGAAAAAAGTGATGCATACATCTTTTAAACAGTTTCTTGTTGAAGAAGAAAAGACCGTTTATTTTACCTTTGGTAGAATGAATCCTCCTACTATAGGACATGGAAAGGTACTTGAAACGCTAGCTAAAAAAGCAGGAAAGAATCCTTATAGAGTCTTTTTATCACAATCGACAGATCCTAAGAAAAATCCATTGCCATATGCAGATAAAGTAAAAGCCGTGAGGAAGATGTTTCCACGGCACGCTCGTTCTATTATGTTAAATAAGAAAATTAGAAATGCAATGGAAGCAGCCTCAGCATTATACGATGAAGGTTATAAAAACGTTGTGATGGTTGTTGGCTCAGATAGATTAAATGAATTTGGAACTTTACTTAAGAAGTATAATGGTAAAGATGCTAGACACGGATTCTATAATTTTAAAAATATAAATGTAGTTTCAGCTGGTGAGAGAGATCCAGACTCTGAAGGCGCAGCAGGAATGTCAGCGACTAAGATGAGAGATGCTGCAAAAGAAAATGATTTTACAGCATTTAGTCAAGGATTGCCTAAAACTGTATCTAATCCTGACGCTAAGAAAATGTTTAATGCTGTACGTAATGGCATGGGGCTAAAAGAAGAAAATGAATTTAAAAGACATATTCAACTTGAGACCGTATCAGAAATTAGAGAAGCATTTGTTAGAGGCGAGCTCTTTGAAGTTGGCCAAGAAGTTATTATTGAAAAAACAGATCAGGTTGGTGAAATCGAAATCATCGGATCTAACTACGTCATAGTAAATGTAAACGGTGAACGAACAAGACAATGGCCAGAATCAGTACAAGTTGTAGAGTATAAGTACGACTATGGAACAGATAAATCAGTAAAGCATATGAAAAAGAAAACACCCGGACAAAATGAAGGTAAAGCAAGAGACCGTTTAGTTAAGATGGTAGATAAAGCTAGTGGCAGAACAATGGCTGATCGCCAGAGAGATGCTGCTAAAGCTACTGCAAATCGTAAGAGAGCAGAAAGAGATCTTGCAAAGTTTAGAAGCGGAATGAAAGAAGATGATGAGCGTAAAAAAAGTTCACCACAAGATGCTGACATAAAAGATAGACCAGGTACTCAGCCAAAAGCTTATCATTCAGGCTTATCAAAAGCACAAAAGATTTCAAGAGATCGTCAGTTTAAGAGGCAATCTAAAATGGACGATGATAATCCAGCAGCGTATAAACCAGCAGCTGGAGATAAGACAGCTAAGACGAAACCATCAAAGCATACAAAGAAATTTAAAGATATGTATGGTGAAGAAAACTCAGCTGAAAAACTTGCAAAGATGAGAATTCAAAGACAAAAAGAAGTTAATGCTCGAAAATATGATAGAATGATGGATAGAGCTAGAACCAAAGATACAAATAAAAAGAATAGAGAGACAAAATGATTACATTCAAATCTTATTTAGCCGAGAAGGCTGGAGCGGCTTTAAAGAAAAAAGCCGAGAAAAGTGGAATGCCTCTTGGTATTCTTAGACAAGTCTATAACCGAGGAGTTGCTGCATGGCGAACCGGCCACAGGCCTGGTACAACACCACAGCAATGGGGTCTAGCTCGAGTAAATTCATTTGTAACAAAGTCTTCAGGCACTTGGGGCAAAGCCGATAAAGACTTAGCAGCAAAAGTACGAGGTTAAAAATGCCAGCACCTAAAGTAGATCCAAAGAAATTCGCAGCTCACATGGCTAAGAATAAAAAACCTAAGAAAATGACTTCTACTCAGAAATCTCTTTCTGATATTAGTAAGCGTGCTAACAGTGAGGCGTATAATGAACCACAGGGGCAGGCAAAACGTATGATGTCACCTCTGCAAAAAATGAGGCAAGACAAAGAGCGGAAAGATCGTGATAGATCTGGAAAGCTCAAGCCTGGAGTTATTGTTAGGCCAGGAAAAAGCACAGCTGCTCTGCAGCGTAGAGCTATGTCAAGGTTGAACAATGATGTTAGCGAAATATCTCGTTCCATGACGCCAATGAGTAAAAGATTTGGAAAAGCAGTAGATGCTAAAAAGTTTGATGCGTATAAGAAGCACGTTAAAAAACATGATTTAGATGAACCATCAGTTCGTTTTATTGATGACAACCCAAATCATATGCAAGCCAAAAGAGCTATGAAAGATAAAAACATGGCTATGGCAGTAAAGTTATATAAAGCTGCTCATAAAGAATCAGTTGATGAAGGACATCTTAAAAAAGGACAAACAGTAACACCTACAAAAGGACCTCATAAAGGTGTACCTCATGAAATTATTCATGATTTTGGAGATGGCCACTATAACATCAAACCTAAGAATATGCCAGCTAGTAGAATTAAGTATAGATTAGGTGCTGCTAGAGCTCATAAAAGAGATTTAAAGGAGAATACAGCTATGAATGAAAAGTTAAAAGTATCTGATGGAATGGGCGCTTGGATATCTGACTTTCAAGGTTCAGACGCACCTCAGTTTAAAGGTAAATCAGATAAAGAACGAAAACAAATGGCTGTAGCTGCATACTTGTCAGCAAAGAACGGCAAGAGCGAAGAAGTTGATGAGAAGAAAATAACTCTAACAACTAAGATGAAACAAAGAGCTTTTGATAGAGCTAATAAAACAGCAAAGCCAAAGAGTATGGTTAGCCTCAAAAAAGCTCCTTTCAAGATTCCACCAAAAGGTAAGGGATACTAAGTAATATCATGCAAAAATTTAAGTCTTTTCTTGAAGGTTCAGAAACATGGGAAGCTGGTTACAAGCGCCGTGTTGTGAAAACCACAAAGCCTGAACATAAAGATAAAGGCTATAATTGGAGAATCAAAGGTAAAGATAGACCTGAGATTTCGATTAAATTATATAAAGAAAAGCCTTCACAGGCAGAATTTAATAAACAAATGAAAAGAGTAGCGGGGCACGAGTTCGGTGGATAAGTTTAGCAAATATAGAAAAGATCGAATTGATGAGGCTTGTGAAGACTGCAATCTTTACGAAGATCTAGATATTATGGAAGCGGAATATCAAGGGAAAAAGGTTAAGTTGAATGACCCTATTCGTACTTCTGAAAATCCTAACAAAAAGTTCAAAGTATATACTATGGGTCCTAATGGCAAAGTTGTTGTTGTTCGCTTTGGTGATCCAAACATGGAAATCAAAAGAGACGACCCAAAACGAAGGGCTTCCTTCCGTGCCAGACATAACTGTGACAACCCTGGACCAAAATACAAAGCAAGATACTGGAGTTGTTACCAGTGGCGAGGATCAGCGAAAGTAGATAACTAATGGCAGAAGCAACTGGAAAAAGACTCGATCGTATCGAGGAAAAACTAGACAAGCTAGGTGAAGCACTTGTTGCTATTGCTAGGTTTGAAGAAAAGATGGATGCTTATAATGAGTATCGAGAAAGATCTTGGGAAAGAATGAATAAATTTTCCGAGAAACTTGACGTGATCGAGAAGAAGGTTGAAGAAAACGCCCACACTGTAAAGATAATAAATAAATTATTCTGGGTAGCAATCATTGCTATTGCAGGATCAATCGCGACAAACATTTGGATGTAACGGAGAAAAGAAATGAGCGAATGGATTAAAAGACTAACTGAGCGTGCTCAGAAAGAAGCAATGGATCCTGTAGATAAAAAAGAGCTTAAAGGCAAACACAAGGATCGAAAAGATAAAGACATCGACAATGACGGTGATGTAGACTCATCTGACGAGTATCTACATAAGCGTCGTAAAGCTATCTCACAAAAAGAAGCTTATGAAGGTGTACCAACATCTAAGCCTGGTAAAGGCGGACCACAGGATGAGCCTACTAAAGGTTTATCGCCATCTGCAAAAGATCAGCTTAAAAATAAAACACCAACACCTGAGCCAGCTGATGCAGAAAAAGTTCATGCCAAGAACTTTAAAGATTTTCGTAAAGGCATGAAAACAGCGGCTAAGCGTACTGGTGACAACGATAAAGGCGATAAAAACGTAGTTAAATAATGCAACTCTTTGATGAAGTGAATGATGATAACTTCATTCTCTTTGCTGCAAGACACTACTACAATCCAAAGTGTATTGATGTAGAAGAGTTTTATGAAGATTTGAATAGATTTAAGTATATAAAAAGATTATTAAATCGTTATATTGAATCAGGCAAACTAGCCGAAAGACTAATACTAAATCATGTAATTGTAATATTTAATGCATTTGATGTAAATCCAACTTTAAAAATGCTTGAATATAAATTGAATGATGAACAATGGAAAGTAATAAAACCATTTTTAGTTTTCTTGAGGCACATAAAAAATGATGAATATATCAAAGTACCTATGGATAAGAATGTGGTAGAAGCGTTAAGGAAGATTTAATGGGAATAGTAAAAAGAGCTGCAGATTTAGCATTTACCTTCAGGTTCCTACGTATGTTAGTTATGAAGTGGGAGAGTTGGGATGCATACAAACTCGGTATCATCGATGATAAAGGTAAAAGAGATAAATCTGTAAAGCTTGACAATGATGAAAAAAAGTCTGCTTACACTCCGTTTATTAGATTAGCAGCAAATGTTAAGAGGCTAGTAGGTCAGAACAAACTGACTTCACTAGCTTCAGCGCTATATCTCATTAGAGAATACAATGGCTTATCAGACAAAGAATTAGAGAAAATCTTAAAAGAATTCAATATCACAAGTTTAGATTTTATTACTGAAGAGAACGCTTGGTTTGTTTTAGAGGACAGAAGAATATCACCTGGCGTTTACAGAATAAAAGATGAAAAGCTTTTAAATAGCACGTTCGAACAACTAGTAAATCCAAAAGATCAAATTAAAGTATTTGATAATGCCTATCCAATAGGTGAAATGTTCGGGCTTGATATTTACGAAGCAACTCATCTTAGATCTAATCAAAAAATATATGTTACAACAGGGGAACTAACAAAATGAGTTTATGGGATAATATAAGAAAAAGACGAGCTATGGGTAAACCTAAGCTAAAGCCCGGCGACAAGAATTACCCAAAGACATTAAATATTGAAGACGCTCCCGCTAACTCCGTAGCGACTGGCGGAGTAGATCTAGCACCTAATCTGGGTAGGGAGATTCCAGTCACAGACCGACGTAGAAAGAAGCAAATGGTTCTTTTAAAACGTTTCAGAAAGCATATGGAAGATAATGGCTAAAGTATACCTATTTTTCATAATAGTCTCTATACTAGGAGGCGTAGGATATGGTGGTTACACTTACTACCTTTGGTCTCAAGATACTATTATGACATTACGTGAGAACAACGTAAAATTAAAATCAGCTGCAGAAACATTGCAAGCTACAGTAGAAGCAATGGCTGCAGATCAGGAAAAGAATGAACAACTAAATAAAGATTTAACTAAACGATTGCAACAATCACAAGTGCACCTTGATAAACTCAGAGGTGCTTTCGCAAAAATTGATTTGACTATGGAGGCATTAACAAATGCACAAGGACTTGAAGATAGAGTCAACAACGCGGTTGGCAGACTTATTGAACGGATCGAGGATGAAACTACTCCTCCTTCTGATGAGCCCACTACTCCTAGCGGGGTGTCTGGGGAACAGGATGCCGGAACCGGAAGTAGTAGTACAGACTGAATATAAGAAACAAGACATTCCAATACAAGAACGACCAAAGGCGGTTAAGTTTCCACCCGTGGATTGGTTTGTTTTAACAGATCAAAACTTTGATCAGAAGATAGCAGAGATTGAAGCTAAAACTGGTAATAAAGTTATGTTTGTTATTACGCCAAAAGGATACGAAAATCTTGCTATAGGTATAGCAGAGCTTCGTAGATATGTAAAAGATCAACAAGCTATTATTGCTTATTACGAAGAAGCGCTTACGGAAGAAGAATGATAGGACCTGAGAGAGTATGCAAGAACTGTGGACACAGGTGCCACTGCTACTCTCCTAATTGTCCTAATTGTATTAATGATGTTTGTGTAACATGTAATTGTGAAGAAGAGAATTATGCTGCTGTTGCGGAAAGCCTTAAAGGCACTAGAATGGACGCTGCATACTACTACATGATCATGGATCAAGCAGATAAAAAAAATCAATAAATTGTTGTATTTTTTTTATTAAAATACCATATATGGTATATTTACAATCTCGCATTTTAATATATAATACTACATGTAAAGAATAAATCAGCAAAAGAAGAGGTACAAAATGGCAACAGCATCTGTTGACACTAGGAAACTTTTGTCCGAGACAAAGTTTTTTGACAGCTATTCTCGTTGGAGCGACGACAAGGGTAGATACGAAAGTTGGGATGAAGCAGTGGATCGTGTGATGAGTATGCACGAAGGTTTTTATAACGACAAATTAAATAAGATTCAATCTTTTATAGAAGAAGCAAGAACTGCTTATAAGGAACAACGAGTACTAGGTGCACAGAGAGCGTTGCAGTTTGGTGGAGAACAGATATTAAAACATCAAATGAGGATGTATAATTGCACATCTTCATATGCAGATAGAGCTGCTTTCTTTGGTGAAATATTTTACATTCTCCTTTGTGGTGCAGGAGCAGGATTTTCTGTACAAAAGCATCACATAGCAAAGTTACCTCAAGTACAAGCAAGAACAAAGCAACCTAAAACACATGTAGTAGAAGATTCAATTGAAGGCTGGGCAACAGCTGTTGACGTCTTAATGTCGTCTTATTTTGCTGATGGCGGTAAGCATCCAGACTATGCTGGTCGAAGAGTTTATTTTGATTTGTCGTTGATACGTCCTAAAGGTGCTAAGATATCTGGTGGCTTTAAAGCACCAGGTCCTGATGGATTAAGGCTAGCACTCGATAAAATCGAACACCTATTACAGTCAATTACAATTGATCGATCAACGCCTGTTTCACTACGTCCTATTCAAGTGTATGACATTTGTATGCATACAGCAGATGCAGTTTTATCAGGTGGCGTTCGTAGATCAGCCACCATTTGTTTATTCTCACCTGACGATGAAGAGATGATGACAGCAAAAACAGGTAATTGGTTTGTAGATAATCCACAGCGTGGACGATCTAACAACTCTGCAGTTATTGTACGAGATAAAACCACACCTGATGAATTTAGTAATATTATGAAATCTGTAAAAGAATTTGGAGAACCAGGTTTTGTTTTCGTTCAGTCTTCAGAACACACGACTAATCCTTGTGTTGAGATTGGAATGTATCCACAGATCAAAGGTAAGTCAGGCTGGCAAGGCTGCAACTTAACTGAAATAAACGGTGGCATGTGTGTAACTAAAGAAGATTTCTTTCAAGCATGTAGAGCAGCTTCAATACTAGGAACACTGCAAGCTGGCTACACAGATTTTAAATTTTTAAGTGAAACATCAAAAGATATTTTTGACAGAGAAGCTCTTATAGGTGCTTCAATAACAGGATGGATGAATAATCCTGACGTATTATTTGATCCAGCCATCCTTGAGGAGGGGGCTAAAATTGTTAAAGAAACAAACAGAGAAGTGGCAAAAGCTATCGGAATTAACCCAGCAGCTAGAACAACGTGCGTTAAGCCGTCGGGCAATGCGTCAGTTCTATTACAAACTGGCTCTGGTATTCATGCTGAGCATTCTAGCATGTATATTCGTAATGTTCAAATGAATAAAGAGTCAGAAGTAACCCAAACAATTCAAAGAATAAATCCACATATGGTAGAAGAATCTGTGTGGTCAGCTGGTGGTACAGACGTGGTGATATCATTTCCAATAGTACCAAAGACTGGTTCTATTTTTAAAGATGAACTCATTGGTGTAGACCATTTAGAAAAAGTAAAACTAGCACAGAGACATTGGGTAGATGCTGGTACTAATGAAGAGCTTTGTGCAGACTATGGCGTACGGCACAATGTTTCAAACACAATTATTGTAGACGATTGGGATGAAGTAGAACGTTATGTGTTTGAGAATAGACATTCATTTGCAGGTATTTCATTTCTATCTGCTATGGGTGATAAAGACTTCAACCAAGCACCAAACACTGCAGTAATTTCAGCTGAAGATATGGTGAATAAATACGGTACAGCAGCAATATTTGCTTCTGGTTTAGTAGTAGATGCATTGAATGCATTTGATAATTTATGGTCAGCATGTGCAACATCGCACGGTATGGGAGATGACTTAACATTGGAAAGTTCTGACAACGCAATGAAACGAGATTGGGTTCGAAGATTCAACAACTTCGCTGATAACTATTTAAATGGTGATACTAAACAAGCAGAGTATTGTTTAAAAGATTCGTATCTTCTACATAAGTGGAACAAGATAAACAAGAACTTTACTCCAGTCGATTGGATTGAAGATTTGACAGAAAAACGTTACACTGAAGTTGATACTATGGGAGCAGCAGCATGCGCAGGTGGTGCATGTGAAATTGATTTTTGAGGAGTAATTTTTATGAGTGTACATTGGAACATAGAATGCGATTGGTGCGATAACGAAACGTATGTATCTTTTAATAGGCCATTTCCAGAACCATCACACTGTCCTATGTGTGGAGAAGAGGTTAGGCCAACACGAGTTCATGGCGATGATGAAGAGATAGAAGAACTAGGTGAAATTATTGATATGGAGTAACATATAAATACATCTGTAATTAACAAGAGATTTATATGTGGCTTTATAATGGAAAAGAATTTAATCCGGCTGAGCATGAAGTAGAAAGCTTAGCCGGATTTGTTTATCTAATAACTGATTTGGATAATGGTAAAAAATATGTAGGTAAAAAGAACCTATGGTCTACACGTAGACTTAAACCATTAAAAGGCCAGAAACGAAGAAGAGTTAAAAAGCTCGAATCTGACTGGCAAGATTACTTTGGATCTAATGAGGAAGTAAAACTTCTAGTAGAAAATGTAGGAAGAACTAGATTCAAACGAGAGATCCTCCGCCTTTGCGAAACAAAGGGTGAGATGAGTTATTATGAAATGAAAGAACAAATTGACAGACAAGTATTATTCCGTGATGATTATTATAATGAATTTATTGGAGGAAAAATTCATAGTAAACATTTAAAAGGAATAAAAGATGTACGAATACAAAGCGAAAGTGCTTAAGGTTATTGACGGAGACACAGTAGACGTTGATATAGATCTAGGTTTTGGTATTGTGCTAACAGACGAGAGAGTTCGAATCATGGGTATCGATACTCCAGAGTCAAGAACATCAGATAAAGTAGAAAAAGTTTTTGGATTAGCTGCTAAAGAAAAGCTTAAGTCTTTACTTGGCGAGTGGACTACACTAAAAACATTTGCAGCAAAAGACGGCGAGGATATGAAAGGTAAGTTCGGTAGAATCCTTGGCGATTTCATAAGTGAAGATGGAAGAATGGTAACTGACATAATGATAGAAGAATCACATGCGGTTAAATACCACGGACAAAACAAGGCTGATATTGAAAAAGGCCACTTAGCAAATCGTAATGTTTTAATGTCAAATGGCGCAGTTGATCCAGCAACAGTGCAGGAAGCTGCAGAAAAAATGAAATAAATGGTTTACATTTGAAGTGAACTATGGTAGAATAACTATATTATGTTAGGAGTAAACTATGATCTTAATTGATTACAATGGTATTGCTATCGGCAATGTAGTAGTACAACGTTTGGCGGCAGATGAAAATCTAATACGTCATATGATTCTAAACTCGATTCGTATGTACCGTCAAAAGTTCCACAAAGAATTTGGAGAAGTTGTTATTGTTGCCGATGGCGCAGGTAACTGGCGGAAAGAAGCATATCCACAGTACAAAGCAAATCGTAAAAAATCGCGTGACGAATCATCTATTGATTGGGAAAACGTCTTTCGTATTATCAATATGGTACGTGACGAAATACGTGATAATTTTCCATACAAAGTTATGCATCAATATGGCTGTGAGGCGGATGACGTCATAGCACAAATCGCTCTAGAAACTCAAGAGTTTGGTAAGCATGAGCCAGTAATGATTGTCTCAGCTGATAAAGATTTCATACAGCTCCAAAAGTATGATAACATAAAGCAATTCTCACCTATGACTAAAAAATATGTCAAACATGACAATCCACGTCTATATATGATGGAACACATTTTCCGCGGAGACGGTGGCGATGGAGTCCCTAATGTGCTGTCTGATGACAATGTCTTTGTTGAGGGCCGTAGACAATCTCCAGTAACAAAAAAGAAAATAGAAGCTTGGATCGAATCAGAAGATCTGCAACAAGCTATGGGTCAAGAAATCTATCGTAATTATTTACGTAACAAAAAAATGATTGATTTGACAGAAACTCCATCAAACGTAAAATCTGAGATTATAAATAATTATGAGAGTCAAGATCCATGGAACAACAAGAAGAAAGTGTTTCCATATCTTATCTCAAAGCGATGTAAGTTATTATTAGAAAATGTGCAGGAGTTTATTTAATGGTTAAAAGTGTTCATGAAGTTATTGAAGAAACCAGAAAAAAACGAACTAAAAAAGATAAAATTGATACCCTAAGAGCTAATGAATCATGGGCTCTTAAAGACATCCTTAAAGGAACCTACGACGATTCCATCCAATGGAATTTGCCAAAAGGTACACCCCCATATCAAGCAAATGAACAGCACTCGGCACCAGGAAACCTCTTACGTGAAAATAAGAAATTTGCTTATTTTGTAAAAGGTGGTAAGGGTGACAAGATGATGAAAGCAAAACGTGAACAGATTTTTATTGCTATTTTAGAAACCATAGAACCTCAAGACGCGGAGCTAGTTATAGGTATGATTAATAAGTCAACAATAACAGGGATTACAAAAGCAACAGTGCAGGAGGCTTACCCAGGATTAATACAAGCATAATGTCTAAAACACACAACAACAAAAACTCATTTGATACTGGTCTTTGGAACAAGGGCCAGTTTTTCACTTTTAAAGGAGAATTTCGCATGACTAAGTTAGAGCGATTACAAAAAGACTCAGCTGATTTAGATAATTTCATAGAACAATTAACTGTGGAAGGAAAGAAAGAACTAGTGAAGAAAATCCAAGCCAAGAAAAAATTCCTAGAAGAAAAAGTGAAAAAATTAACGGAGATAGCCGCATAAGGGGTTTACAAACCCGTGAAACTTGATATAATATTATAGTATCTTTTATAATGGTCGGAGTAATACATGAATATCTTTATCCTTGACGAGGATCCAGTACTCGCAGCTCAACTGCAGTGCGACAAGCACGTACCAAAGATGATCGTCGAATCAGCACAGATGCTGTCTACAGCTCATCGCATGTTAGATGGCTATGTAGAAAAGCGTCCTTCAAAATCTGGTAAGCGTATGGTTAACTATTGGGTTCATCCTAATGACAACCTAGAAAATGTGCTGTACAAAGCTGTGCATCATGCTCATCCTTGTACTATATGGACAATGGAATCTAAAGCTAACTATGACTGGCACTACATTCATTTCCTAGCTCTTGGTAGAGAATTTGAATATCGCTATGGAAAGCCACACGGCTCTATTCTAAAACTAGAAGAAACTCTCAAGGTCCAACCTGACAATATACCAGACATCCAGCAGACACCATTCAAGCTAGCTATGAAATCTAATCCAGAATGTATTGCTCTTGTCGATCCAGTTAAAGCATATCAAGCTTTCTACCAGACAAAGCAACAAAGGTTCAAGATGGTATGGTCTAAGCGTAATACACCCGATTGGTTCAAGGTTGCTGCATGATTACATTCACAGGCTATAAGTTATCTAAGTTGCAAAAGGATATTATTGCAGAAGCAGTAGGATCTGCTTTAGATGTTTTAGTTTCTAAGAGAATGAAACGTACACTTTTCTTTGAGATCTTTATAGAAAAAGATTTGTACAAGGAAAGAAACATTTGGGGAGATATGGATATTGAAGATGATGAAGAACAATCTCCTAAGTTTTATACCATTAGACTTAATTATTCTGGCGTAGAGTCCTTTGCAAAGATGCTTGAGACGCTTGCTCATGAGCTTGTCCATGTAGAGCAGTTTGCCACAAGGAGATTACGTCACTTAGCTAAACCATTCCATGTTACTTTTGATAAAGAGCGTTATAATACACTTACTACAAAGTATTATGAGAGGCCATGGGAGATAGAAGCTCATGAATTAGAGAAGAGCGTATATAACTACATGGTTAAGAGCTCTAGTAAAGTACAAAGATATGTAACTAATAAGTCTGATGAGTCATTTGGTGAGGGATTATAATGTGGACTGACATAGATTACACGACAGTAGACGAGTTAAAAATAGAAAAGGAAGGAAAACCACCAGGCACTTGGTTAAGATTAGAAGAGACACCAAAAGGTAACCGAATAATTAGATCATGGTCTAATCTTTCAAAGGCTTGGATAATTATGCATAGATATAATGTAGAAGAACAATGGAGCAAGTGGAAAGTAACATGCCAACGTATACACTCAAGGACACAAAAACTCAAGAAAAATGGGACGTAATATGCTCATGGAATGAGTTACAGGATATATTAGATGCGATGCCTGATGTTATTCAAGTACTAACAACACCTAAGATCGTAAGCAATCAAGGTAGCTTGTTAGGAAAAACAGACGATGGATGGAAAGATAATCTAAAGCGAATCAAAGATGGTTCAGGCAAAAATAACACTATAAAAATTTGAGATAATAATGAAGCATAGCAATTCCTTGAAGGTTGCGGCAGATGAGCTTGAACACCACGAGCCAATTACTGACACGCAAGAAGAAGCATTTAAACAATGGAAAGCAGGTCATAATTTAGTTCTTTCAGGATGTGCTGGTACAGGTAAAACATTCATAGCAATGTACTTGGCACTTAAAGAAGTAATGAATAGGCCTGACTTATATAGACAACTTATAATTATTCGGTCAATAGTACCAACGAGAGAAATAGGTTTTTTACCAGGTGGCGAGGACGAAAAGAAACAGGCATACACAATACCTTATCGTTCTATATGCTATGATCTTTTTGGATACAACGAAGCATGGCCTAAGTTAGTAACACAAAAGAAAGTAAAGTTTGAGTCTACATCATTTATAAGAGGATCTACTTTTGATAATGCAATAGTAATTGTTGATGAAATGCAGAACTGTAATTTTCATGAACTGGATTCTATTATAACAAGAGTAGGCGAGGATTGTAGAATAATCTTTTCAGGTGATTACTATCAAACTGATTTTAAGCATGAAGACGAAAAGAGTGGCATTATTAAATTCTTAGGAATTATTGAGCAACTAAGATTTTTTAGAATGATTGAGTTTGGATGGGAAGACATCATCCGCTCAGATCTCGTAAGAGATTACATTATGACAAAAGAAATGTTAAAGGTTAGCTAATGATAAAGATTTACGGAACTAATAACTGCCCCTGGTGCAAGAAAGCAGTAATGCTAGCAGAGCAATTTGAGCTAGAACACGAGTATATTATTTGTAACACTCCAGCTACAAAGGCTGAGTTTAAAGAAAAATTTCCAGACTTAACTAGTGTTCCACAAATAATTTGGAATGGAAACCACGTTGGTGGTTATGAAGATTTTTTAAGAGAAGTAGAGAACACAAGAGAGTTTGGCCAAGGAGGATTTTAACATGGCTAAGTACAGTCGCTTTGATCCACGTAATAAGCGTAAAGGACGGCACAAGGCACACGACCAGCAAAAAGATTTTCGGATAAAAAATACAGATAAAATGAAAAAGAACTATTTACTTTCTCCGTCAAATGTGGTAGAATTAGATTATAATGAAGGAGAAACTAATGAACAATCTAAACAAAGTTATCCTAACTGATTGTGATGGAGTCTTACTCAATTGGGAGTGGGCATTTACAATATGGATGGAACAACATGGTTACGGCAAGCAGGTCGTAAATCCAGATAGTTATGATGTATCTGAAAGATACGGTATAGAAAAAAGTAAGAAGAGAGAACTGGTCCGGTACTTTAATGAGTCTGCGGCTATGGGTTTCTTACCACCTCTTCGAGATGCAATGTACTACGTAGATTTACTACATAGAAAGCATGGATATACATTCCACATGATTACATCTTTGACAAAAGATGAACATGCACAGCAATTACGAATTCAAAATACCAAGAAACTCTTTGGTGAAACAGCATTTGAAAAGTTTATATTTGAAGACACTGGTGCTGATAAAGACGCTGTTCTTGAACCATATAGAGATTCTGGTCTAATTTGGATAGAGGATAAATTAGTCAATGCACAACTAGGTGATAGACTAGGCCTCGAAAGTATCTTGGTTGAACATGCTCATAACATGAACAACGAAGAATTCCCTACATTTGCAACATGGAAAGATATATATGAATACATCACAGATTTCCTGCCAAGAGCATCCAACCTTGGCTGAATTATTATCTCTAAGATTCCAATGGGAGGAATCTGTTAGACGTTATAAGTTCCCTGAAGAAAGCCTTTATCATGGGACTATAAATAGCCTTGAATGGTTTAAAGAAAATGGCCGTTCAAGCAATCGTCTTCGTAGGAACTTTAAAAACACAATGGCTCTTACCGAAGAATTACTAAGAAAAATATGAGGTGATTTTTACTTTATGCTTTCGTCATGTCTAATAAGGATAGACAAATGGCTGAAAAAAACGCTTTTGGCGTAGAACAAAAAACAAAAACTAAAGAAGAACCTAAGGCAGAGCAGAAGGTTCTCGCAGCTGACTCTATATACGCCCATCTGGACACAGACGGCGATGGCATAATTACTGATGAAGAAATGGCAAGAGCTAAAGAAATAGCTGAGTTTGAACATAAGAGAAAAATGCAAGAAAACGAAGATGCAAAAGAAGACCAGATAAGATCAATGGCTTGGTTTGCTCTTTGGGGAATGCTTCTCTATCCAGTTCTAATCTTGGCTACGAGTTTGTTCGGAATAGATGACGCCGCAAAACTCATAGGTGACATCGCTCCAACTTATTTTGTTGCTATAGCAGGCTTAGTAGCAGCTTTCTTTGGTGCTAACGCATACAGCAAAGGTAAAGGTGAATCTCCTAAGAAATAAAATGGATATTCGTTATGAAACGTTTAATATATCAAGTCTATGTTGGACCGCGGTCAAAGCTATATGATCACTGTGTTGCTTCTGTAGCAGAGTACTGTAAATATTATAGCATAGATCATGTGGTCCAACGTAATCCTATATTGATGATAAAGCCTGACGTGTTCGCTACCAATCGTAGCAAAGAATCATATGAAAAACACGGTGGCTACTTACCAATATATGAAAAAGAAAATGCTTTTACATACTTCAACAAATACGATCAGATAGGTATTATCGATGCAGACATCTGGATGAGACCAGGATGTCCAGACGTGTTTGATTACGTAGGCGGAAGTGTCGACTGCGGTTTTGTATGTGAAAGAGAAATGCCTATCACACCACAATACAAAGCAAAGATAGCAAATTACTCAAGAATGCAGTACAGCATGAATCCAATAAAGAAATTGTTTGATTGGAACAGTGCTGGAGCAAACTTTTATAACATGGGTATGATGGTTTTAAACCAAAGTTTTGCTAAGTATTTGAACGGTGAAACACCTCACCAATTCTTACGTCGTCCACAGTTCAAGCCATTTATAGATGGCATGGGTGCATGGAAGTGGTCTACAGACCAGACACTTCTTAACGTATGGGTAAAAGAAGAAGGTATGAAAATAGAAAACTTAAACTGGAAATGGAACGGCTTATACTCAGGAATAGATATGAATAGTATCAAAGAAGCTTATTTTGTACATTTCTTTTTAAAAGATAAGCTGCCTAACAGAGGTGAAAACGTTGAGGAGTTAATGAAGCATGTTTCTACCTAAAGTCTTTATTCACATACCAAAGAATGCTGGTATGACAATTCGTCGGAGTGATGCTTTACGAAGTAAAATACTTTGGGCAGGTCCTGAAGTACACAAGTCAGCTAACTACTCAGCTGCTGTAAAATCTCATATGGATTCTATTGGCGACCATCATGGNTANGANCANGCNCGNTGGAGAGATNTNAATCCTNNNATTNNAAATGCTNANGGNTCTTTTGCTGTNATTCGTAATCCTTGGGATNGAGTNGTATCACGATACTTCTTTGCAAAGAAAGTNATTGAAGTTGAGAAGAAAGAACCTGTNGGTAAGCACAAGGTAGATTCCTTTGAACACTTTCTCGAAGAAAGATTTGAATGGGGCGATATGAAGTATATGTGGCATAGAGCTATTCGTGGCTGGTATCCAGCTTATGATTATGTTACAGATAAGGAAGGAAACATCAAGCCTGATATTCTAAGGTTTGAAAATCTTAACAGCGACTTATGTTTTTACTTTAACATACCTGAAATGACTCGTGCTAGAAACGTTACAGCACTAAACCCAGGTACATATAAAGACTTGTATACGCCAGAAACTATTCAAATAGTTGCAGACTGGTACGCAAAAGACATTGAGACTTTTGGATACGATTTTGACACAGGTCCTACAAAAAATTATTGGAGTGCATAATGACACAACACCCAGAAATGCACAGAAAATTATGGCTGGATCAGCTTATTAAAGAAAACGATTTTAAGCTTGGTGCTGAGCTTGGTGTGCATGAAGGTGTGACACATATGTACTTACTTGATCGTAACCCTAGTCTAACAATGATTGGAGTTGACTTGTATCAAGGTAAGCAAGCAAAGTATTGGGATGTGGTTTCTCCTAAGCTCATGAGTGCAGGAGTTAGATCTCGTTTCTATAAAGAAAACACTGTGGCAGCAGCAAAGAATGTTACCGATGATGAGATTGACTTTGTGTTTATTGATGCAGATCATACTTACAAAGGTGTAAAAGCAGACATACTAGCTTGGATGCCAAAAGTTAGAAAAGGTGGTTATGTCACAGGACATGATTGTGATAACAAAAATATAAAGAAAGCTTTAGTTGAAATCTTTGGTGAAGGTGGATATGAGACAGCTTGGGATGAAGTGTGGTACGTACAAAAATGAAAAATGTTTTTATTGATTTAGGCGCAGGATCAGGTGATGATATTAAAGGCTACTATAAGCTAGCACCAGATAATAAGACACATGAGGTCCATGCTTTTGAACCTAATCCAAAACGTACAGATGGCATAAAGGCTAGGTTTCCAAACATTAACGTGTATACTGCAGCTGCTGGTATTAAAGAAGGAACAGTAAAGTTATACCTAGGCAATAGTCTTAACACCAGTTCTACCAATGAAAACAAAGTGAGTATTAACACAAGCAGATACATTGAATCACCTGTTATAGATATTCCTACCTGGTTAAAACAAAACTTTCGTCAGACTGACTACATTACAATGGTCATGGATATTGAAGGTGGAGAATATGAATTACTTCAAGCCATGTATGACGATGGAGTGTGGAGTTGGATTGACGAGATGTATGTAGAGTTCCACGGAACGAAGCTACGTGGATTTGATATGAAGATAGAAGAAGACTTAACAAAGAAACTTATTGACTATTATGAAGATAAAGTTTATATTTTTCGTAAACATAATCATGAGCAATTTGTAAAGTTAAATGCAGAAGGTGCATAATGCTTGAACAATTATTGAATAAGTACGGATCTGATAAAGCGAAGAAGCATCACTATCATAAAGTATATGAACCTGAGTTTGATGGAATGCGTAACCTTCCTATAAATTTTTTAGAGATAGGAATAGGCAAAGGCCAAAGCATTCAAGGCCTCATTGATTTCTTTCCAAAAGCACAGTTCTATGCAATCGATACGTTTGGTCGTATAGATCCAAAGGACATACCTATTTTAAAGAACGAAAGAGTTAAGTGGGCTAGGTGTGATTCAACCAAAACAAATACACGTGATCTTATTGATACTATTTGGAGTGGTGTAAAGTTTGATATTATTATAGACAATGGTGTTCATACACCACGTGCAAATGGTCAGACTTTTAACGTGTTCTATCCTCTTCTTAATGAAGAAGGCATGTATTTTATAGAGAGTATATGGCCAATCCATTTAATGGATAAGGAAGAAATGAATCATCCATGGATTAAAAAACATCCTGAAAATTATGATAAAGTAGAGATGGATTACTTTATGGAACAAATACCGTATGCCACCAAAGCTACAGAATTTGATCTAAGAGCTGCCACAGGTCATGCTGATAGCTACATAATAAAGATTGACAAATGAAAGCATATGCAATAGTAGTAAAAGATAGTCAAGTCTCTGAGAAGGGATATGAAAATCTTGTGCAGAGTTCTAAGAGTGTAGGCAATAAGTTTAAGATTAAAAAGTTTGATGCTGTTACACCAAGAACAGTTGACAACATTATGATAGAGTCAGAAGTCAAGTGGAACTATCCTTGGGAAGGTGAGATCACAGACTTTGCGACTGGACTAACAAAAAAAGCATATCCAACAAAAGATAAGAGAAAAAGAATGGCTTGTGCCATGAGTCATTTTTCTTTGTGGCAACAAGCGTTTCATGAACAAGAACCAATTCTTATACTAGAACATGATTCAATGTTTACAAACCGCTTAGATTTTGATATAATGGATACAAAGTTTAATATATTAGGAATAAACAATCCATTGATGGCTACACGTAAAGCACATGATTATTATGATAAGATAGTAAAATCGTTTGATGCATATCAGCTGGCACCTTACATAGATCCTGACATTAAGATTCCACAAGGACTAGCTGGTAATTCATCATACATCGTTACACCTAATGGTGCAGAGCGACTTATAAGTTTAACATACAATCACGGCCTTTGGCCTAATGATGCTATAATGTGTAGACAGTTAGTGGATAAATTAGGAGTGACACGTAAGTTCTATACGAGAGTTCAAGGATTACCGAGTACAACAACGCTATGATGAATTATTATGTAATACAAGTAGGTGATATACCTCAATCAGTACAAGCCGCCAAGAGATGCATTCAATCAGGTTACAGGCATGGAGTATCAATAAAGAAGTTTGATGCTGTTACACCTCGTAATTGTGACATATATGAAGTTGCACGTATGAATGGAATCGATNTCGAAGGATTTAGAGAGGTNTACTCTCGATTTGAAAATTGCTTGGCAGCNTTTTTATCTCACTTTCAACTATGGAAGATATCAGTTGAGCATCAAGAAGATCTTACTATATTCGAACACGACGCGGTGATAGTAGATCAACTAAACAGTGACATACCTTTTGATAAAGTTATGACACTAGGCAAACCATCATATGGTCAGTACAGAACTCCAAACTTTCTTGGTACAGGACCACTTACACAAAAGGCATACTTCAAAGGTGCGCATGCTTACAGTGTAAAACCTGCTGGTGCTGAAGAACTCATAAAGCAAGCAAGAATAAAAGCAAGACCAACAGATGTATTTCTAAGCATTCACACTTTCCCTTGGCTACAAGAAAATTATCCTTGGAANGTAGAAGTAAAAGAATCATTTTCTACTATACAAAAGATTGAAGGCTGTAGAGCTAAGCATGGATATGGAGAAGGTTATGAATTACTCTAACTTGTTCATTACAGGTTATGATAAGAACAATGAGTGGATGCTCAAGTGGTTCCTTGATAATTTTACTAAACATAACGAAACACCAATACTTCCATTTGACTTCGACGACTTTCAGGCTCCAATTGGTAACGCATCTAATTGGTTTAAGAAACCATTTGCTATGATAGATGCATCTCGCAATGCGGAGAGAGTCTGCTGGATAGATCTAGACTGCCATGTTCAAGGTTGTATAGACGACATATGGGACTACGTTGAACCTAATAAATTAGGAATGGTTGAAGATCTTCCTTGGTCAACACGCTCTAAAGAAAAGTGGCACAACTCAGGTGTGGTAGCATTTGAAGGCAGGCCATTTATACTCGATACATGGGCATCTGAAATATCACTACATCCAAAGATAGGAGATCAAGAAGTTTTACATAACATAGTAAAGCATGGTCTTGGTAGACTTATANACATTACAGATCTACCTCGAAGGTACAATACACTTCGTTTGGATGTAATAGATAACACTGTACCAAAAGACATGAAAGTCATGCACTGGACAGGATACAAAGGTAAAGATGAGATAAGGAAAATGATACAATGAAAGCCCATATTATTGGCAATGGAAAATCTGCAGCAGGCTACAGGCCTGATAAAGGATTAAAAATTACTTGTAATTTGCCACCATTCGCTGTTGAAAATGTATATACGACTACCATCGTAGATTTTAAAATGTGTAAAGCTATTGATGAAGGTAGCGTTCANATACCAGGTGATTGGGTTCTAGGTGCAAGACCTCGTAGGTATTGTGAAATGTTTCCAAATTTTAGGATGAAATATGCTAGTCAAATGAAAGAATTCTACCTAAAATTGCCTAAATATGCTAAGGATTATACTGCATTTAATTGTGGCCACATGGCTACACATTACGCAGCAAATAAATTGAAGTGCGATGAGATCCACATGTATGGATTCGATACAATATTTGCATTCGACATAACGAGCACTTCTGATTTAGTTTTAAAATCAGATAGACAGACAGGAAATACTCAACGTTTAACGAACAATTGGAGGCCTATTTGGGAAGGTATCTTCAATGAATTTAAAGATAAACAATTTGTCTTATACTATTATAAAGAAGTAGAGCCTTTGATCAAGTTACCTGAGAACGTGGAGGTAGTAATAAGAGGGAAGAAATGAAACAAGATAGCGATGGCAGGGACGATCCGTGTGATGACGTTACGGAATACCAGCAACTATCAGCTTGGATCAGATATATAAATAACTCAAATAAAACTAAGTAGTTGAAAACAAACAAAAATAAAAAACGTAAGTGGTTGTTTTTAAACGAAACCTTTTTGTTTACATTCGGTTTTAACTATGGTATATTAGTTATATCAAATGGTAAAAAGGAATAATCAAATGGGAATAGCTCTAAAAACTCTTATCGACCAAACAGCATCTTACAGCACAGAAGCTACTGACAAAGAAATGAAAGCTATGTACAGAGATGACATGAGNTTATTCTCAGAAGTTGCGGTTGCACTAACTTTTGGCAACTTCAAAAAAGCTTCAAGCTACGTTGACGCTATGGATACTGAACCACGTGAACAAGTAGTTATGGCTCTTGTAAAAGACCTAGGTGCTGATGTGGTTGCAGAAAAATTTGGTTATGAGGTACGATAATGGAATATACTTACGACGATAGATGCTTTTCCGATCTTTGGAAAGAGGTACACGGTTCTAGACCACTTCTTAGTATCGTGGACGAGTGGATGGAATGGCCACCTGCTGCAAAGCAAAAGATGTGGGACAGCCTGTGCGACCAGTTGGAAGAGGACATGGCTGAAGAAAAACGCCAACAAGAAGAGGCTGTTCANAGTTTCAAGGATCTTATTCACTTGCATATAGAAATGGGTGCTAAAGATCGTGAAACTGCACTACGTTGGATGGTAAAAGATCTAAAGTGGTCTCACCTACAATGTGTAGAACATTGGGTGTGGGAGCAAGGCATACTCTTTACAGAGTACGGCCGCAAGTTAGTCAAGGAAATTGACGCTTTGGTAAAACATACTTACGCAAAGGAGTGGCAGTAAATGCAGCTAAACACCGAACAGCATGGGGCTATGGTCTTTCATATCATAGAAAAGGATGTCCATAAGCCTTTAGTTGAAGGTAAAGCTAATAGAGCTAATATTGAAGAGCAAATTACTATAGGGTTGTACTCAAAAGAGATACCGCCCTGCGACCAAGAAGACGTTGACTGGATATGTGAGCTGGTTGACGTTATGATGCATTCAGACTGGTCCAAAAACTTAAAAGATAAATTATGAATTGGATTATCGTGGTGACAATGTCTGTCACTGAACCATTTAGTATACCTACGCTGGAGTTTGAGACAAAACCGGAGTGTGTTGAATACGTTATGAATCCAGAGAATAGCGATAGGCTAGCGATTGAAGTGATAGCTAAAGCAGGATTCAACGAGGAAGTAACAGCAGTGTTATGCTTACCTGAAATCAACAATACACTTACGAGGAAATCTCATGATTCATGACATGGATAAAGAATGGATAGATTATACGAGATCTAAAGGTGATAAGAAGGAGACCCCACCAAATGTTAAAGACGAAGATTATTGCGCTTGCGACAACGATGAGCCTTGTATCGGGTGTTGCGATAGCGGAGACAGTTAAGGCTACAGTCAAGGATTACTACACGACTGTCACTGAGATGGTGCCATTTTACAAGCAAGAGTGTGGCAATGTCCAGGTTCCTATCTATGGAACTACTACTCAACAGGGAAACGCTGCAGGCGGAGCTCTTACAGGTATGATCATTGGAGGAATATTAGGTAAAGCTGCCGGTGGTAATGACAAAGGTGCTGCTGCAGGGGCTATCATAGGTGGCCTTGTTGGTGCAGATAAAGGTGCAAAGCCAAAGACTTCTCANACCGTAGTAGGATACAAAACTGAAAGACGTTGTGAACAAGTCGAGCACTGGAAGAACCAGCAGACTCGTGTATATGATTACTCTACTATCACTTGGAAAGAGAATGGTAAGAACATCGTTATAGAATTCATAAAGCCATGACTTGGNCGTTAGTACTCATACTCTTNATCGAAGGAGAGTTGAAGGCGTCTGTGGTAGATGACTATGATGATTTCTTTAAGTGCTTTGCTGCAAGAGAAAAATTATCGGTTCTCGTAGGAAGTACTCAACCTGGTTACTTTCCACCATCATCACANGCTGTATGCATCTGGAGAGGTGGAGAATCAGTGTGATAAATAGCTCTGTAACAAGAACGGAGTATTATTATGGACCCTATTAGTATTTTCTCTGGCCTTATGATGTTGAGCATGGCCACAGAATTAGACAGAACAAAGAATTACGTAACTGACCTCGAGGGTCAGATCGTGCAGATGGAGCTAGACCAAGCTGATGCTTATGAGCAGATGATGGAGCAGAAACAAGCATACNCNAAANTAGCAGGAGCTCATNCTGCTGCNGCAGCTCGTTCAAAAACTACAGATGAAGCTATGGCAAAGACTATAGAGAGTATCATTGCAACAATAAATGATATGCAAGAGCATAATGAATTTCAGGATCAAAAGATAATTGACTTACATGACTGATGAAAAAGAACCTGTACGCTACTANGAGTGGATGCTNTGGAAGCTNAGNCAGGTAGAAAAAGAAGANAATGAAGACNTGGCTNGAAACGTACAAAGCTAANNAGNTCANTNTTTTCGTAGACATTAGTACTTACTGCAACGCTGGTTGCCCTCAATGTCATAGAACTGANAATAAANAAGGCGGCTTGAGAAAAGTCGACTGGCTTCCACTCNTCAGGTGGNNTNTNGANGANTTCAAGNAAGCNTACACTGAGGACCTCNTAAGAGCAACNNANACTTGGGAGATATGTGGTACTTGGGGCGATCCTATNATGAACAAGGATATGTATGANATAGCTAAGTACATACTNTCNGTNAATCCTNNAACANTGNTNACNATAGACACTAATGGTTCGNTTCGTCCTCTNAGCTGGTGGAAGAAGCTAGGTGAACTATCCTCTATGTGTNAAAAANTAANTCNAANATTCAGANCGAGGTNGNATNCGCGTTGACTTTGCTNTAGAAGGNATCACACAAAAAATGCANGAGCANTANAGACGNTTNACAAAACTCGACGTAATCTTAGCNAACATGANAGCTTTCACAGATGCTGGTGGNNNGGCCATTGGTTTCTGCGTTGTTCATAAACACAANCAAGACTACTTACAAGANATCAAAGACTTNTGNATCGAGCACGGTGCTTATNAAGTGCACTTNGNAGAAAATAATAGGTTCTNNTCNGGNCCNAAGTGGTCATTTGTCAACGAACACGGCNAGCTCGATATGCTGNAGCAAGCNGAAGAAGGATANNANCAGCCAGATGAAGTAAGAGNTNCTCAATCTGACTGGAAGACNAGAACAGAGCATCACCCACNCTGGAAGCNAGNACTCGCGAGAAAAGGTAGCANANGTTGTCGAAACAGAAGACATACGTTAGGTGTAGCTGGCANGAAGAAGGGCGNATACTCGTCAATCCCGATGGTCAAGTCTGGCCTTGCTGCTACTTCTGCAATAAAGCTTACTACGCGGAGCAAACTGGTAAGATCGATGAGTGGTTCAGCCNATACNCAGACAGGATCTTNCACAAGTACTTTGCACANAAAGAAGAGCTCAATCTCAANAACANGACNATGGAAGAGATACTCAGCCACGAGTGGTTCACAAAGGACTTACCCGAGTCTTGGATAGAAGAAGATACTCGAGCTGAGCAGTGCCANACGTTCTGTCAGCACTATGTAGAAGAGGAAGAATGAAGCGAGTTATATACACTGTATTTATGAATCACTTTGAAGTTGGTAATGATCTCAGGAAGTACGATCCTACTTTCAACCTCACGGAGTACTTTCCAATGCTGGCGAGAAAGCAGATGGAGTACGCCGAGATNTGTCAGGCTGACTACAAGATATTCGGCTACGGAGACAGGTTTCAGGACTACGTTCTCGATCTCATGACAAAAGGCATATTCGAGACGTCTTATCAGGCCATTCAGCACTATAAGTTCTACTGCGCCGAGCAGCTCAAGAACGACTACGATGAGATACTCTACCTTGATCTCGACGTCTATCCAAACACTGAGCAGAACATCTTCGAGAAGATAAAGGCGGATCGAGGGATAGCGACTCACGGCTTCCACGACGACAANGAAGAGAACATAGTCCTTCTTCACACNGGTCAACTCAACTANGAGCCTATGGAGAGGTCGGTCTGTGTCAAGCACGCTCTGATGCAGGCACTGTGCATGAAGAAAGGTATCCACTCGAGACTNGANATCGTCGCAAACACTGGCATCATGCTCTTCAATCCATCAGACATAGAGAAGCTCAACTACACAGCCAGCCTGAACTGGGTCATTCCCGAGATCAATCAGATCAAGGAGGAAGGAACAAACTTCTATAAGGACTACATAGAGAGGCACTTCAATAACAACAACGAGTCCATATTCTCCTACCTCGTGTCAGCGTACCAACTCAATCACCAGCAACTCGGAGAGCAGTGGCACTGGGTATGGAATCATCGTAACGCTAATCAAATGCCAGATAGAAAGGCCAAGCTCATACACGTCATAAACAAACAGTTTGGTACGCTCAATGGTCTCGCTATACAGGATCTATATAGTCTAATAAATAGATAAAACAATTGCACATGAAAACAGGAGCCACTCAAATGGACGATATGTTTGACTTTGGGTTTACTGCAGTAGACGAAGATGAACTCTCAGCAGTACAATCTACTGCTCAAGAGGCAGAAAAAGCCTCTCAGGCCGCTCTTTCTACTCAAGAAAAACTCGATAAGCTATACAACGCTATTACACCTCTACTCACAAATCTCAAGCAAAACCCTGAGAAAGAGTATATNCTATGGCCTAATAGACTAGCAAAAGTAGAGCAATTCGAGACTCACTTACAGAAAATCTATCTAGGATAAGGTAAATACGCCGTATATACGAGCTATATGCACGTGAAACCAGTTGGGAAACTGCCATTCGGTCGCTCTCGGCGACTCGCTACAATCCCTCGGTTAGGGCACTCGCTCTAGTACACGGACACTCAGACACTGCCTCGTGACGGTTTCGGTAGTTACTGCTGTTACCAACTCCCTACAAAAAAAGCGTAAGTAATTGTTTTTAAAGCAATCTTTTTCCTTTACATTTCCTCTCGACTGTGGTAGTATTATACTATAGTAAAGGAAAGGAATTACATGTCACAGATAGTACACCTCGAGGACGGCACAGCAATCAAAAACGATGTGGTNGAATCTTTCAACCGTGCAGTAGCGGCTGAGGATAATCTTGCAAAAGGTTTCAACACAACATCTTTTTGGAACTTTGTTCATTCTGACATGTATTTCGATCTGCACCATGTTAATGGTTATGCAGATACTTACATTGACCAGTGTTTTGATAAANTAGCGGAGGAGTTATTAGTATAATGGCTAAGTACGAGATCTTTGTTGCTACTAAGGGCTTTAANAAGAGTAAGACTTTTATAGTACACAGCACTAAGGCTGCTGATCAAATGCACCGTAAGCTATGGCACCAGGTGGATCGAGACGGTAATCCACGGTGGGGTACTGTAGTTACCAAGCGCCTAGATAAACCTACTATAGCGGTGAAAGGAGCGGCTGCCTAACGGTGGCCACTTAAAAAAAGGGGCTTTTAAATAATATTATTTTCGGGCTGGCTGGTAGGCTGGCCTAGATGCCGACGGATGTTTTGATGGATGTTTTAGAAAAATTTTTCCCACAGGTAAAAACGGCTCTCGAGGGTCATCGACTAAGTAGTTGTTATATAAGGAAAATAAAAAACGTAAGCCATTGTTTTCAAAGGAAACTATATTGCATTTTTTCCTTTACATTCGGTTGTAACTATGGTAGATTAGTTATATAAAGTGATTCGGAGGAGATAACATGCAAGTCACAGTGTACCATCAGATCTTTAACGACGAAGGCGAGCTTCGTGGATTCGAGCGAGTAGCAGTAGTTACTGTAAATCATACGGATGACGAGCACGAGGCTCTTGAGTATGCTTGGCGTTATACTAATAACGTAGTAGGTAGCTGGTCTTTAAAGATCGGTGGAGATGCAAATGACGATGTAGAGGTAGTTGCTTCTCGTGAGGATGGACTTGGACTACGATCATCTATGATAGGTGACAGGTTCTATGTAAAGTATGGTGAGGCCTATGAGGTTGCCATGTGTGGTTTCGATGTATTACCAGTAATGGAGGATGTATAATGTATAGAGGTTATCAAGAAAAATTGTTTCCGAATCCATGGGGTGTTAACCTTGGATATGAGAGTCTAAGAGATCAGCTCAACGAGTTGATTCCACTTGAAGGTGCTTGTGAAAATCCAAGAACTACTAATAAGCATCTTGATCAGTTTCGTAGAGCTCAGAACGCTGTACATGATTTTTTCAATAATGGTCTGTGCAACAAGCGNGGTCTNTTCAAGCAGATNNTTGGTNCACACTTAAANCGTGANGTTCCTNCTNNAAGANNCTTTGACTACTTTTCTCGAATAAGTTGGAGTCAGTGGGAAGACGATATNGAANNAGTCTTNACNCCNTNNATCATAGCTGCGGCTAAAGAGCANGGGATAGAGTTCTAATGGCTATNGTTCGAATTGAATCANATAANCTTCCAGTCCACGGATCTCCACAGGACCGTGGCTCTGCGGATCGCTACTACATGAGACCATACGATCCACACTGGTATCCTAACGGAACTGGCAATGGCCCTCGAGTAGAGATGGCCGACATGGACTCAGAGCAGATCGTAGAGTACACCTATGGCTTCAATAACGAGGAAGATCGGAAGGACTGGGGATGATAACAGTCGAGATGGATATGGACGAGACAGCTATAACTATTCTCGATAATACCGGAGAGCTTGAGGACGTTCAGGCTCTCTTGTACGATGACTACTGCCACATTCGTCAGTGGAATGAGAAGACGAATATGTTCGAAGTCATTACGATGACACCTACGATGTACTTTAAACTNATGCAGGCGTGGAGGTTACCACAAGGNTCNTATGTTCTCGATAAAAAAACGTAAGTTATTGAATNTAAACGAAACAAAAAGGTTTACATTCCCTGTGTTTTATGGTAGAATAACTCTATCAAATGAAAGGATATTATATGACAATCGCAACTTCTTATGACGAACGTATGGCTCTTATCAAAAAGATCGATCAGCGTAACAAAAAACTCGCTGCGGTAAAGAAAAAGACTCGTAAGGTACGTGCTCCAAAGGTCGACCGTTCGTTCATGGATGTCCCAAAGGAGTCTAACATGTATCAGTGGACTGATGCTTCGAAGTACGCTAAGGAGTACTATGGCGAGACAATGTATCACACTACTCGCTTCGATAATGACTGGGATTAAAATGCGACGCGCCTCCGGCGCGAGGAAGGACTGAACATGACTGTGTTTCCCGCGAGCCTCATAAATACATCAGACCACTGGTTAGTAGGTACTGAATGGCACTATGCTCAGGGTACTGTACGGATGGAACCAGATGGATTCAGCTGTACCTGTCGTAAGAAACCACGGGTGCCGTGTAACCACATTAAAAACGTCAAGCTTCGAATATACGGAGTCTTCGACGAACATTATAGGAGTGATTGAACAATGCCATTGAGACCACCGTTTGCTGCGTGGAAGCTAAATGATACTGAGATGCGTGATTTAGAGCAGATCATTGAAAAGGCCTACAAGGACAGGCCTAATGAAGATGGACAAGTTAACCAAGAGGGTCAAGTAAACTCAGAGATTCGAAGGAGTCAGATTAAGTTTACTCAAGACCGCGATCTACATGCATGGATATGGGACAAGTTCTCGAGAACGAATAGACAGTTATTTGGATTTGACATACGTGATGTATTTGATATGCAATACTCTGAGTATCATGAGTCTTATGAAGGACATTATGATTGGCACACTGATACGAGTCCAGACGTTGATAACATGTATCAGAGAAAGTTAAGTATGTCTATTCAGTTATCTGCTGCTCATGAGTATGANGGTGGTAATTTAGAGATTGGTGGCGTAGACTTATCAGATCCAAAGTATAAAGATAAAGGAACGGTCGTTGTGTTCCCTAGTCTAATGCCACACAGAGTAGCTCCAGTAACAAAGGGTCTNCGTAAGTCACTGGTAACTTGGGCTGAAGGATTGAAAAGTATTTAAAAAAAGTCCTTTACTTTTGTTGAGAAATAGTATAGAATAGTATTATGGTTAAAGTTGTACACTATGTTGGTTTCCGTGGAGATGAGTTCGTTCGAGCTTATCGATTGTGGGGTGGTCCTGCAATGATCCACAAATGGAATGANGATCGTGTTATGACTGAGGTCGGAGATTCAGATGTAGTTATATTCGGTCCCAAGTAT
>NZAU01000140.1 GCA_002686215.1 Candidatus Woesearchaeota archaeon | reverse complement strand
GACAATTTTGTGAAAAGAACCCAGAGAAATGTCAGGATATCCTTGAAGGAGACGACTACTGAGTATAAATCACTACACAGCACCTCTTGACAGAGGTGCTTTTTTGCTATATAATATGTAAAGATTTACAACATTAGGTAAATGACTGTAACGACTAATGAGTACGGACAGAATAATCTGTTCGCTCGTGAACCACAGATGGTTGTAGAAGAGTACAATCGTAAGGGACTTGAGTCTCCTCAGCAATATGCAGAGACTTACAACGGACGCTGGGCAATGATGGGAATCGTTTCTGGTTTCATCTCTTACGCTATCACCGGTAACTTCTTCTTCGGTATCTTCTGATTATGCAACCTGATTTGATTGAACTCCTTACTTATTATGTAATTGGTGGTGCCCTTTTAGTTGGTGCCCCTGCTGTATTCTTCCTCATTGCCTTCATGCCTGCTCTGCAGAACACTAAGGGACGTATGGTTGGATACAAAGATCACAAAACTTATGGTGACTCATCCATTTATGAGAACACCCCAAGTGACAATTCCAAATTCTATCTTGTACTAGGAGGTTGACATTGACTTCAACATTGTTTACAATCACTAGTATCGCCTTCTTTGTCTTATTGGCGTACTCAGTAGAACAATTATCAGAAACTTACTAATGGCATTTAATGTAACTCTTCGCACTCCTACTGGAGAAGAAACCATTGCTGTTGAATCGGATCAGTACATCCTTGACGCAGCAGAGGAAAGTGGTATCGATCTCCCTTACTCATGCCGAGCAGGTGCTTGCTCCTCATGTGCAGGAAAGATTGTGAGTGGAACAGTCGATCAATCCGATCAGTCTTTTCTTGACGACGATCAGATTGAAGCAGGATTTGCACTTCTCTGTGTATCGTATCCTACAAGTGATGTAATCGCTGAAACTGAAAAAGAAGAAGAGTTGTATTGACTAGATAATGAAACACTTTGAATACGATGCCTAATCCCGACGCTCTCTGGCAAGATATACAGAAACTGGATGACATGTACGAAGAACTTCTGTGGCATCCCGACGACGAACTTCAATTCTCTCATGATGGAGAGAAAATTATAATCACAAACAAAACATTAGAGGAAAAGAAAAATGAATGAAAAAGCAGAAAAACTGAATGGACGTGCAGCAATGGTTGGTTTCATTGCAGCAGTAGGTTCTTACTTGGCGACTGGGCAGATTATCCCTGGTGTATGGTGAACGACGTGTTACTCATTTCAGCGTCACTCATAGGAGGGTTTATCTTTGCTGCCCTATTGACTGAGGACGTAGATGATGATGACAACGGTCCTGATAGTGGGTTAATGCAACCCATTTATGCACCATCCCCATCTTNACAACTAAATAGNANAGGAAGGNGACTTTGAGTCTCCTTTTTTATGTCGAATTAGTGATTACCATGATTACCGTCAGATGCAAAGAATGTAAAAAAGAACTAACAGGCAACAGTAAGATTCAATTTTGTGGTTGTCCCAACAAGATGGGAGTAATTGGAGACAAAGTAACTGCTGTTGACTTGGGTAAGGTTATCATGGTAACTAGTAACACTAATAAAAAGAATACNAGTCATTTCTCTAATGATGAATTAGTATATCAAGAGAGTCGTCGTCAGAGAAAAGTCCGTAGAATTGTNTTTGAAGAAAGATAAAACAATCTTTAAGAGTTTTTGTAACACCTATATACAAAAACTAGACAATTTATCAGGAGATTAATCGAAGATGACTAGCANGTCATTGGAAACAAAAATCTGCACCAAGTGTGGTGCNACCTGGATAGGAGGACAGCATTACTGGACTGGCACTGGNAAGTTNGGAGANCCTCATGATTTAGCGGGTTTAGTNTGNAACAANNATGGAGANGAAACTTGCATNAANCCCTGCAAANGNTCTACTTCTGGNGATACCTGGGAACATCGGTTAGAATTNTTNAATAAATTANNNGANNATNATGAGTCATNGGATGGATGAAATNAAACCTGNNCACNNCATNACANAGNAGNAGTGTCAAGANATGATTGANAANGCAATTGACAAACACAATAAAACTGCTACAGTTATAAGTGCCATCCTNGGTGGTATNCTCCTTGCTTTTTATTCGCANGGGGTACTATCTTTGGTAGGNAGAGTTTGACGGGGTGTAGCTCAGTTTGGTAGAGCACTCGCTTTGGGAGCGAGACGCCGCAGGTTCAAATCCTGTCACCCCGACTGTTATACATANNGCAAGATGCATTTTTATTCTGTGGAATACTGGCAAGANAACTGGGAAACTCTCATGGACAGAGTGGAGAATGGGGAAACAATTGGTGTCGAGAATGAGAGTGGAGAGAGAGCAGTGATGGTGCCAGCGGATGATGAAATGCTCAGACTTTACACTGAGCACGAAGAAGGTTCTTGACATAGCATCCATCCTCCTCTATAATATAAAAGTCAACATTCAAAGCAATGACTCTCGCAGCAAAATTCAAGAAGGACATGTCCACCCTTAAGGGTGCAGCATCCCGTGATTTCTATCTTGATGTAAAGAATCCGAAACTTTACAAAAAGGTTCGTAAGTTCTACGAAAACAATGGTGTAGTATTCTCTGGCGATCCTCTTGACGATTACGAAATTCTAATCGATGAGTTGATTACCGATCTTGAAACTGTCGAGGCATGAAAATTCTCCTAGAGCGATTTCCTTATCGTTATGTTGAGTGTGGCACTTTAGAAAATGGGTGCCCTGATTATCGTATTCAAAAAGCGCATCAGTATACCAAGCGATACAGTGACATGTATCTTCTTGACAATCAGATGCAACTCCTGACTGCGATTGATGATTTCGAGTACACCAAATGGTTAGATCCAGAACGTGTTCCGTGTTATATCAAAGATACTGTTCATGCCACATGAGTTTCAAATCTATCCTCTCTTCTCTACTCCTTTGTACCATGCTTCTGTGGTTAACCGCATTAGNGACATTGTAGTAGAGGAGAAAGATTTTTTTGAGAATCAGAATCAGTACAATACTTACAACAGTAGAAACCAAAACATACTAGACGAAGATAGGTTCAAGGAGATTTCTGATATTGTTGACGAGCATGTGGGAACATATGCATATGACATACTAAAAATCTCTAAACAAACTAAACTTCAACGCACATGTTCTTGGATGGTGATTGGCAAACCTGGTTCAGTCACCGCTCCTCACATTCATAGAAATTCTATCTTCAGTGGAATTTTTTATGTGAAGTCAGAAGAAAATGCGGGTGAGATTATCTTCTCAACACAACCCACTCATTCCATTATCAGTCCAGATTTGGAAGAGAAGAACATTTACAACTCTGAAAGTTGGAGCATCTCTGTAAAGACAAATGATATCCTGGTGTTTCCGAGTCACCTAAATCATTCTGTCTCTTGTAACAACTCTGGAGATATTAGATGTGCCATTGCATTTAATTATTTNCTGNCAGGAGTAATATCAAATCAGGAAACTCAAGTTCTGAACATAGTCTCGGGATGACTTTAAACACGCCCTGGTCGGGATAACCCCCTAAGTCACGGATGGACTATAACAGNACTGGTGGAGTCATTAGACCCTCTTAAAACTAAATATCTTTGTAGAATTCATTAGTAATCATGGCAAACAAGGGTACGGCAGCAAAGTCTGCAAGTGGTGCATCTATGTCAAAGTATGATGTAGAAGTTGAAGCAAGACTTCAAGCACTNGAAGCAAAGGCACACACTCCCTGTGGTGGTGGCAACGCTGATATTTCTGCTCTAGAGGCAAGACTGGAGGAAGTCGTCGCTGCTCTGAAGGTAGCATCTCCTGGTGCAGCAAAGAATCTTTGAAGGACTATCCTTCTACAACCAAACAATTAAGTAACCTAACTAAGTCTGCTTTCAATCTCCTCAAAGAATTTTCACGAGGTGGCACCGTGAGAGTTCCTGAGGAAATAAGACAAGCGAGGTTACAAATCTGCTCTACCTGCAAGTACTTTGATGTACAGGGTGGCAATAGATGTACACAATGTGGATGTCTAATGACTTTCAAGAGTAGATTATCAACTGAGAAGNGNCCTCTAAACTTCTGGTAGGTTTCTTNCTTTACCTAAGNGCANGTGGTGCGGATGGAGGNAACACTCCCGCCCTGTTTCTTGCTTCAGGTTAAAGAGCAAGTGGCGAGCCTGCAAATCCCTAATATTAATGGCGGTTTACCGTCAGGAGGTTGACAACAACCTCCTTTTTTAGTATCATATATAAGAAGAAAATTTTTTAGAAAATGTCCGAATACAAGAAGACGGCACTTGTCCTAGGTGCTGGTGGATTTATCGGAAGTCANATGGTAAAAAGACTTCGTGAAGAAGGATATTGGGTNCGAGGTGTCGATNTTAAGNATCCCGAATTCTCNTCTACACTTGCACATGAATTTGTGCAGGCAGACTTGCGTGATACAGGTATCGTCCGTCGTGTTCTCCGTTTCACTGGATACCTTGGTAACTTNTACNAANANATNGCAGACAAGTTTGANCAACCNTTTGATGAAATCTATCAGTTTGCNGCTGATATGGGTGGTGCTGGTTTNGTTTTCACTGGNGAGAANGATGCNGACATNATGCACAACTCTGTNNCTNTCAACNTGAATGTTCTTGAGGAACAGCGTAAGTTGAATGANAGGACNGGNNANAANANNACNAAGATTTTCTATTCTGGTTCTGCCTGCATGTATCCAGAACACAATCAACTAGATCCTGACAACCCCGATTGCCGTGAAGAATCAGCATACCCNGCNAACCCNGACTCCGAATACGGNTGGGANAAACTCTTCAGTGAGCGNNTNTANCTTGCTTACAATCGTAACCATGGCATCCCTGTTCGCATTGCTCGCTACCACAACATTTTTGGACCCGAGGGCACCTGGGAAGGAGGAAGAGAGAAAGCACCAGCTGCAATCTGCCGTAAAGTCGCTTACCTCCCGNAGCAGGGTGGAGCAATCGAGGTGTGGGGAGATGGCTTACAGACTCGTTCCTTCCTGTTCGTTGACGAATGCNTTGAAGCAACTAGAAGACTGATGGANGGNGAGTTNATCGGTCCAGTAAACATTGGTTCNGAAGAGATGGTAACTATCAATCAATTGGTTGATACTGCTGCCAAGGTTGCTGGTAAGGACGTTCAAAAAATTCATAAACTTGATGCACCTCTTGGTGTTCGTGGACGTAATTCTAATAATGACTTGATTCGTAAAGAACTTGGTTGGGATTACTCACAAACACTTGAAGAAGGAATCAAAAAGACGTATAATTGGATTCAGGAGCAAATTAATAACAAATGAAAGTAACCGTATTAGGTTCTAGTGGACAGATTGGTGCTTACCTANNNGAGTACCTTGAATCCAAAGGACATGAAGTCACGCCATTCGATGTCGCCCGACATCATGGTGAGGACTTGACACAGATTCCTAACCACAATCTCGANCGTGCAATTAANAATGCAGACTTTGTGTTTGTTCTTGCCTTTGATGTNGGTGGTTCNCGCTACCTGAAGAAGTATCAGCATACGTTTGACTTTGTTAATAACAACACTCGNATGATGGCAAANGTNTTTGACTTNCTTGGTAAGTATAAGAANCGTTTTGTCTTNGCATCATCTCAGATGAGTAACATGAGTTACTCTCCTTATGGTGTGTTGAAGCGTGTGGGTGAACTTTACACTACATCACTGAAAGGANTGACTGTNAAGTTCTGGAATGTCTATGGCATCGAGAAAGACATGGATAAAGCACATGTCATCACTGACTTCATCCGCAAAGGGTTTGAAGAAGGGCAATTTGAGATGTTGACTGATGGCACCGAAGAGCGTCAGTTCCTCTANGCNGANGACTGNTGTGAGGCACTNGAGACNGTGATGGANAATTACACAGACTTCAAACCTGAAGATGAGCTACATATTACATCATTCCGTTCTACTACCATTAGAGAGNTTGCAAANATCATTCAGGGTTGTTTCGGATTGATTGATAAGTTTGACGTAAAAATCGAGTCTGGACTTGCTAAAGATAGCGTTCAACTGGATAAGAGGAATTCTCCAAGCGCATATATACTTGATTGGTGGGTTCCCAAAACTACTATTGACGTAGGTATCAGAAAAGTGTTCAACGAAATGAAAAAGGAGTACGGCTACAATGACTAATTTGACACCTCTTCGTAATTTTATTGCTCAACCCCATTGTGACTTGGGGGAGAATGCATGGAAATTATTGGATGTTGTTCGTGGATTTAAGAATGCACGTTTCATCGACTTAGGTGTTCGTCTTGGTGCATCGTCTGCTGTGATGTCCGTAGAGGCGGCAGACAGGGGCAATAAGGTGCATGGTTGCGACTTGATGTTCGACGGGTTCCAACGCGAAGGAGCACGGTTCGTCAACCCAGATTACATGTGCTATCAGGCAGATAGTGTGACTCTTGGTAAAAACTGGGATGAAGATCCCTTTGATATTATTTTTGTCGATACAATTCACACCCGCGAACAAGTTCTTGCAGAACTTTACTACTGGGCAGATCATCTTAAGGAAGGCGGATTCTTCATCTTCCACGATTCTCATTGGGAACAAGGTGGCGACGTGATTGGTGGTGTTCAGCACGAGCGTGTTGACGTTGCTATCACAGACTTCTTTGGACTTCCTAAGAGTGTCCGTGAGATGGACATCTATGAGGATGAAAATATCGTTCTCAATCACTTCANNCCNAGTTTNGGTATGACTTTCATCAAAGTCAAGACTCTGGATGCTATCCCTAAGTTCAAGGCTAACATCGAGAACTGGCAGGAAGTCTTTGACACCCGTAACTGGTTGGCAGATTTGCACTTCAATAAGTCTAATCCAAACTATATTGATTGGAATCAGGACTTGGATGCAATCGAAGTCGAGTTAGGACTTAAGGTATGACGTGTTCTATTTCACATTGGAGTGGGCGACTAGGAAACAACATTCAACAGGTTGCCAACTGCATTATGAGAGCAGAACTGACGGATGATGATTGTATTCAAAAACTTGTTCATCCATANATTAAACAATTTGAATTAGACTTTGGCAATAAACCTCAACCAGGAAATCATTCTGGGAGGTTTTATTGTTGGGAACCTCTGGTTCATTGTGAGAAAGGAATCTTTGAAGGTGGTAATGAAATTGGTGTTGATAAAGAGTATGTTTACAAAAACATGCGACGTATCTGTAAAGACTANGTTCGACATCAGTTAATNCTTCCGAAGAAAGATGCTATTGGNAGTGATACTATTGTNATGCACCTAAGGAGTGGAGATAATTACCATAGAGTATTCAATCCTCCTACTAATTACGTTCCTAATCCACTTATCTACTATCTCAATTTGATTGAGAGTTTTGATAAGTGTATTCTCATCACTGAATCTGATGATGAGAATCCTATTGTACATGAACTTCGCAAAATTGATAAGGTTCAGATACAGTCATCTTCAGTTTCAGAGGACTTTGCAACTCTAATGAACGCAGAGAATGTGGCATTGTCTGGTGTTGGAACATTCGCCATGGCAGCAGCACTATGCTCCAAGCGTATTAAAAATCTGTACACCACAGACTTACTGTTGACTGAGCATCTAAATTATACTATGATGATGAATACAGATGCCGATGTTCATGTCATGGAATTGGAGAATTATATTCCAGTAATTCCATGTAGTTGGCAAAACACAGAAGAGCAACGGCAATTTATTTTAGACTATAGATGAAAATCTTTGTAACAGGATGCGCTGGATTACTTGGTGCAAATTATACTCGTCACCTTCTTGCAAGTGGGCATGAAGTTGTTGGTATTGACGACTTGTCTGGTGGNTATAAAGCGTTTGTGCCTAGTGGTGAGAAGTTTACCTTTGCTAAGTTTGATTTAGAAAGGAGGAAGAAAGTTGTTGAACTTTTTCAGGAGCATAACCCTGATGTTCTCNTTCATTTCGCTGCGTATGCGGCTGAGGGACTTTCTCCTTTTATTCGTAATTACAATTATCGTAATAATCTTATCGTTTCCGCTAATCTAATCAACGAATGTATCAGTCATGATACTAAGATGATTTTTACTTCTAGCATGGCAGTATATGGTGAACAAACTCCACCATTCACTGAGGACAAGCGTCCACAACCAGTAGATCCTTACGGTATTGCTAAGTATGCTGTAGAGTGTGATTTGAAACTTGCTCATGAGCAGTTCGGACTTCGATATAATATTGTTCGTCCTCACAATGTTCTGGGTATCTATCAGAATATTTGGGATAAGTATCGTAATGTTATTGGTATCTTCATTCGTAAGACTTTGAGTGGAGAACCCATTCTTGTGTATGGTGATGGAGAACAGACTCGTGCATTCTCNGANATCAAATACTATATGGAACCGTTTGATAAACTCCTGACAGGTTTTGATGGAGAAACATTTAACATCGGTGCTGATAAGTATTTCACTTTGAATGAAGTTGCTGAAACTGTGCANGCAATTGGNAAAAAGTATGGTTATGAAGTTCCCATTGAACATGGTGAACCTCGCCATGAAGTAAAACATGCCTATTGCGATCACACAAAGGCAAAGACAATGCTTGAGTTCCGTGATAATACCAACCTTCAGGAACTTGTTGAAGAGATGTTTGTNTGGGCAATGAAACAACCGAATAGAAAAGTCAAGCGTATGGAATATGAAGTAACGAGGGATATCTATGACTACTGGAAGTGAAATCCCTAAGGATTATGACTTTGAAGGTTTGTTTCCTGGAGGATGCAAACGTTATACAACAGAAAAGTACGATAGACTGAGACTNCCGTTCCCTGGNGCNGCAGGNATTGTAGAGAATTACTCNCAATCAATGCAAGATATGTTTGTTCTTTCCATGCTGGANGGNAAGACAGANGGATATTACGTTGAGATTGGTGGAGATCGTCCTAGAACAATCANCAACACCTGGTTNCTAGAGGATAAGTTTGATTGGAAAGGTGTCTCGTTTGAGATTGAAGATTACAAAGTTGAATACTTCAATACCATTCGGAAGAACAAATGTGTTTGTGCTGATGCAACCACATTTGACTACAAAACATTTTTTGAAGAGAATGATTATCCAAAGCAGATTGATTATTTGCAACTGGATTGCGATCCTCCCCACGTTACACTGGCAGCACTTAATAAACTGCCATTAGATGACTATAGGTTCTCTGTGATTACCTTTGAGACTGACAAGTATGCTGGAGGTTATGATGTTCAAACTCAAAGCATGTACACCCTGCANGATCATGGGTATGTAAGAGTATGTCAGAACGTTCATAATGAAGGCAATCCCTATGAGGATTGGTGGGTAGATCCTGAANCGATTTCCCGTGAGGTGTGGGGTAANTTCGTTATAGATAATGCGGATTATGAGAACATTATTCTATGCTCATAAAGTTACTTGATAATATTCTCAGAGAGAATGGTAAGGAGATAAAAGGAGTTATTCATGTTGGTGCTCACCATGGTGAAGAACTTAACAAGTATGTAAGACTCCCTCATGTGATTATGTTTGAACCTAATCCTGAGTGCTTNAAAATACTTGAACAGAACGTTAAGGGTTTTGGNATAGAAGATACCTGCAAAATTGTCAATAAAGCACTGGGAAACTTTGTAGGTGAGCATGAGATGTTTGCAGATCCNACTGGACTGGCGGGTTCGTTGTTAGAACCTGTNGTAGCAAAAGAGATGCCTGGACTTGAGTTTACTGAAGAGTTCACTGTTGAGGTGTCAAGANTAGATGATGAAGTTCCTGAGGAACACCCATATAACTTCCTAAATATGGACACNCAGGGATATGAATTGGAGGTTCTTAAAGGAGGAACCAAAGTTCTTAAAAATATTGAGATGGTTTACACCGAAATCAATAGAGCCGAAATTTANAAAGATTGTGCTAAAATAGAACAAATGGATGAGTTCTTAGANGAGCATGGTTTTAAAAAAATTAAAGAAGTTTGGAAATCCTGCGAAGACTGGGGAGACGCACTTTACATTAAATAAGTAACATGAAAATTTTTGATTCGTTTATTTTCTTCAATGAACTTGAGTTGCTTGAGATGCGTCTCAACATCTTGGGTGATGTGGTAGATAAGTTTGTTCTTACTGAATCTCCTTACACTGTTAGTGGTAATGAAAAACCACTATACTATGAGGAGAATAAAGACAAGTTTGCTAAGTGGCATGATAAGATTGTNCATAACATCACAGAGGAGATTCCAAATGACTTCTCTCACATGATGGAGAAGAGTAAGTTTCATATTGGATATGCAGAACGCGATCCATATGGACAACGNTTCATTGATTTACCTATCCGTTTCCAACGTGCTGTCTATAATCGCAATGCTAGTTGCTTCGGNATTGAAAAGGCAGGTGCGGAAGATGGTGACATCGTGATGACTAGTGATGCTGATGAAATTATCAATCCATATGTTTTAGAGGATACCTCTTGGTTCAATCCTAACAATCATTACGTTGCTGTTGGCAATGCTTACTACTACAAATTGAACTTCCTATATCAGGATGACTGGATGGGAACACGTCTTTGCACCTGGAAGCATCTTAAAGGAACTACTATCGATCAGCANCGTCAAGATCATGCAAGAGCACATAAGATTGAGNATGCATGTTGGCACTTTAGTTTCCTAGGTAACGCTGAGAACTTTAAACTGAAACTGGCATCATACGAACACACTGAAAATAATACTGATGCTAACATTTCTAATGCAGAGGAGAAGGTTGAGAAAGGACTCGATCCTCTGAACCGTGGAATGGTTTACAGGGCAGTTCCTATTGATGAAAGTTATCCTGAATATATTCAGAACAATCAAGAAAAGTATGCGGAGTTTATTAAACCATGGAACTGATTGAAGGTGTAGCACTATCTAAACTCTGCGATTATTCTTTTGGAGATCANGCAGGACAGTGGAGTAGAATCTATACTCACTTCATGAAGGATGCAAATCTTTTAAATGTAGAGTTTGCGTCCAAGGTATTTTCAATNCAGAAAAAGAGAGATTATATGACTCTCTTTATTGATAATATTCGCTTATATAAGAGAGATATTGCTGAAGTAAAGGAGAGTGATAAACCCATCGTGAATGCCATGATGAACACAAGCAATCTTCTTGACTTGTGTTCAAACTTCCCTGACATGAGGTTTATTATCTTCACTAATCTTGAGGATACTCCGATTGATGATGCTATCTTCGATTGTATTCCTGATAATGTTTTGCGTATCTGTGCTGTCAATGCTGTTGCTAATGGTGGTAAGGTAGTTCCTGCTCCTTATGGTGTTCAAAGGAAGATGCATCGCAATGATGATAGGATTGAAAAACTTGTGAAGGCGATTAATGATAGTCAGATTGGACATACAGAGAATTTATTGTATGTAAGTCATAATGAATCCTCTCATGAGAGTAGAAAGGGAACNAAAGCAATGTTCNNGGACAAANCGTGGGCAACAGTNGANNNTGANAGAGTTGAATATNGCAAGTTTCTCCGTAACCTCAGTAACCANCAGTTCATGCTTTGCCCTAGAGGTAATGCTATCGACTGCCATAGGAACTGGGAGGTTGTTTACATGCGCCGAGTCCCTATCATGATGAGAGATGAGTATCTACAGACTCTGTTTAAAGATTATCCTGTTCTTTGGGTTGATGATTTCTCTGAGGTGACTGAAGAATTGTTGAAGAATAACTCAAATCTTATGGTAGAAGCACATATGACAGACTTGAGTGGACTTAATCTTGGTTCATGGTACAATAAAATGATTGAGGAGGTGGTATGAACTTCTTTGTAATTTCAAATTATAATAACGACTTGGAATGGGTATCAGAATATCCAAACCCACACATCATTTATGATAAAACGTGGGCAGGAGGCGTTGTTGATAATGATAATAGTGGGTTNCTTCCACCTTCAGGTTTGAAGGAGAAGTATCCAGATTATAATATTGTCAATGGAGATCCTAACGGATACAACATCTCCGATTATATGAAGTTTATTATTGATTACTATGATAATCTTCCTGATGTGGTATGTTTCTTGAAAGGAAATACCATTGGTAGACACGTCAGTAAAGAGTATTTCGACAGAGTAATTAACAATAAAACTTTTACCTGCATTGAGGAATGGCAATCACACGATCCTCATCAGGCAGCGTTGCAGAATGGTTATGCAATGCTTTCATGTGACGGTGGATGGATGGAATATAATAATAGTTGGTATCTTGCTGGAGATATTAAGTATAATGAGGATACTCCAAAGCATCCTGTGAAATACTTCACCAGTTATAATGACTTCCTAGACTTCTGCTTCGATGATATTATTCATCCTCAGTATGTCAAATTCCCACCTGGTGCAAACTTCGTTGTTCCGAAGGAATACATACTGAAGTATCCCAAGGTTTTCTATGAAAACCTCAGAACATTTACTAGACATGCAAGAGTCACTGGCGAAGGGCAGATGATTGAGAGGGCATTGTATACTATTTGGCTTGGGAACTGGATTCTATCTGACAAGATGAAAGAACATGTTAGCGACTGAATTTCTTCATGGGCAAGGCATGGGTAATCAATTATTTGCCTATGTCACCACTAGAATGCTTGCAAAAAAACTTGGATATGATTTTGGTATTAAAGGACTTCGATGTGCTGGGGACTCTAGAGTAAATAAGAAAGGGTTCTACTTCATGAGCCTTGATTATGGAAAGGAAGTCCCTGATGATTTGACACGATATGATGAGTATCGGCATGGATTACATACAGATGATTATCTAAGAACTGATATTAGACTTACTGATAAGAAACTTTTATCTATTCCTGATAATCATATAATCTATGGTAATCTTCAGTCGGAAGATTACTTTGGAGATGAACTTGAGTTAGTCAAAGAGTGGTTGAAAGTTCGTGTTATGCACGAACATGATGAAACAAACGGAAAGAACATCTGTGTTCTCAATTTCCGTGGTGGAGATATGGTTGGAAATGCTGGAGCGTTTGTTCCTGCATCATATTGGCATAATGCCATGGAGCATATGTCAGAATATAACCCTAATATGGAGTATTGCATTGTTACCGATGATGTACAAACTGCTAATTGGATGCTCCCTGACATCCCTGCATATCATATTGACGTGGCATGGGATTATGTCGCTGTCAAGAATGCCAGGAACGTTATATGTACTACCTCCACATTTTCCTGTTTCCCTCTCTGGACAGCCAAAAATCTAGAGATGTGTATTGCACCTAAGTATTGGTTCCANCANAACCTATCNCAAGGATGGTGGAGTCTTGGGTGTAGTATTTACAGTTATCCAACATATTATATGGATAGAGATGG
>NZAU01000139.1 GCA_002686215.1 Candidatus Woesearchaeota archaeon | reverse complement strand
GGTAACTTTATAGTAGGTGCTGCAACTACACATACAGATGGTGGCGGAACTGGTGCTACTCTGACCAATCCAACTGCTGTATCATCTGATCCAATTAGAGATGGTCATACTTTGTTAATCGATCATGTTAATCATGGAATGCACTCTTCTTCTAATGTAGTTAAANTNGAANATATTGTTGGAGATANTGAACCAACTTCNCTTACAACAAANATTGATGAANATTCNNNNGTAATTNTTGTAGAGGATGGATCTCAGTTCACAACATTCGAAGGAACCACAGTGAGCGGAATTAATACTGGATATGTGAAGATCAATAAAGAAATTTTCGGATANACAGNCGTAAATGGAAATGAACTTCAGCAGATAACCAGAGCAGTTGATTCCAGTCTCAAGTCNAACCATGCAGCAAAATCATTTGTCAATAAGTATGAATTCAATGGNGTATCTCTATTAAAAATTAATAAAGAGCATAATCTTGACAATAGAGAAAAAACATTCAATAGTTATCACATTCCATTGTCTGATACATCTAAATCTTTCAACTCTACAAAGGTTGGTGGAGGATCTANGGTTCGTGCTTCTCAAAATGTTCCATTCGAATATATTAATCCAAAACTTAATGTAATTACACCTTCTGGAACTACACTTAGTGCTAGAATNAAAACTACTTCTGGAACCAGTTTAAGTGGAAATGAAGCATCGTTCCAAGANCAAGGATATGAAAATNTTGCTTTGAATAAGTTGAATGTTCTTGATAGTCAAAGAATAGTTGCATCTAAGACAAATGAATACAATCTNTTAGGTAANGATAAATCTTTTGCACTAGAGTTAACCATGTCAACTCTAAATGAAAATGTTTCTCCGATTGTAGACTTAGAAACTGCGAACATTATCCTAACAAGCAATCTCGTTAACGAGAAAGTTAATGACTATGTTACAGATAGAAGAGCAAGACTTTCTGGTTTTGATCCAAATGCTGGAATTTACGAAACTCAAAAGATTAATTTAGAGTTCCCATCCAACTCTATATTAGTTCAATTTGATGGACANAGAGATGAAGAAGCCGATCTTCGTGTATTCTACAAGTTGTTCAGAGAAGGAACTTCTGATGGTGATCAAGTATACNTTCCATTNAATACAAATGGATCTTCAGACAAGCAGATAAATCCAAATGTTGGATATAATGAATTTAGTGAATATAAGTTCACCACTAACAATACACCACTATTCAATGGTTTTATGATTAAGGTTGTAATGACATCTACAAANCAAGCAAAGGCACCTAGGTTTAAGAACTTTAGAGCAATTGCCCTGAGATCTTTCGAAAATGAATAATTACGTAAAAGTCGAGTCTGACCAGTCTNTGGTCAGAGATCTCGATTCCAATGCAATTGTCAANACTGATAAAGATGAATACCAAAAATTCTTAAATCTCTCTGAAAAGAGATATAAAGAAAAAATGGAATATGAAAATCTGAAAACAGATGTAAAGTCCTTAAAGGACGATTTGAATGAGATTAAGTCCCTACTGAAAAGTATTGTGGATAAATGAATTATAAATATGTAAAGATAGATCCTAACTGATAGTAATGGCAGCATATGTAAGCAATATTGTAATTGATGTTGGCGCTGACTTTGCTCAGACATTCAACCTTGAAACTATCTCAGATGCACCTTTAGATCTAACCGGATATTCGGGTTCATCTAAGATGAAAAAGCATCCTTCATCATTAACAACCGCTGCTAATTTTAATGTATCATTTCCAAACGCAACTTTGGGAGAAGTGAAAATAGCATTAGGATCGACCATTACCAACGGATTGAAACCTGGTAGATACGTTTACGACGTTCTACTAATAGACCCTTCTAACGTAAAAACAAGAGTAGTTGAAGGCAGTGCAATTGTNACTGCTGGAGTTACCACTNGTTAAAGCATATGGCAGACATTAAAGTCAGAGTTGGATCACAAAATGCAGTCAAAGTTCTATCTTCATTTGCTGGAGGTGGAGGCACATTAGGTGGTCTTTCAGATGTTGATATTTCTGGAGGAGTTCAGAATGGAATGGTCCTAGTTTATAATGCTTCAACAAGCAAATGGGAAGCAACATTAGAATTGACGCCGGGAGCAACCCAAAATTTGGACATCAATGGAGGAAATTTCTAAGCCATGGCAAGTATTATAAGAGTAAAAAGATCTACGGGTACAGGGGCTCCGGGGAGTTTAAACTTCGGTGAACTTGGACTTANAGTTGGAGTAGGTACTCACGGTAATAAAGGCGGAAGACTTTTTGCTGGTGATAACGCTCAGAACTCTCAAGTAGTCGGTGGTCGCTATTATACCGATNTACTTAGTATCGCACCTGGTTTGGTTGCGGGTCAAGATAATCCAACTACTGTAGACAACGGATTTGTTCCCATTTTGGATACCAGAAGTCCTGGTAATCCTGGTGGNGGTGGTAATATTANCAGATTACCAAGAGTTGATCAATGGAACGTAGATAATATNACAATCGATGGTAATACAATTACCACGAACAATACAGATGGTGATTTAAATCTTACCACCAATGGTAACGGTGAGATTGTNATCCCCGATGATACCAAACTGACATTTGGNACAAGTAAAGATGTTAGTCTTGAGTATGATGAAGATGGCACAAANACTCTTGTAGTCACTGGTCATGCATGGCAGTGGAATTCTCCTCAGACATTTGGTAACGTTGGTATTTCATCAAATACTATTTCTACCAAGTCTGGTTCTGGNAATCAACTGTTCATTGACCCATATCCTGATGGTTTAAGTAATGAAGGTACGGTTATCATCAAAGGTGACCTACAAGTTGATGGTACAACAACCACTGTTAACTCAAATGAGGTTACGGTTAATGATGCTATCTTTGGTATTGGTGACGTAACCAGTATCAAAACTGTCATGGCACCAGTTGTTTCTGGTGTTTCTACTGTTACTCTTGATTCAGTTGTTGGTATTAACACTGGTGACCAANTAGCAGTAACTGGTATTGATAATTCTGGTATTGCTACAGTTACCGCATATAATACTTCAACTAAGGTTGTAACATTCTCAGGTACAGCAGTTGGTGTTACTACTACTTCACAGGTAACAGTAACTCACGCATTTGATACCAATACAGACCGTGGTATTTCATTCCAATACAATCTAAGTAGCGGAACTGCTAATAACAAGATTGGTTTCTTTGGATANAACGATAGTGCCGGTGAAGGAAGTTCTGCTCCCGCAAGAGCATTCACATATATTCCTGACGCAACTATCGCTGGTAGCACCGTAACAGGAACCAGAGGTAACCTGGATATCAAGGGTATCTACTATCAGACTGGAGATTATAACACACACGGTGTTGTATTCTTTGATGCTAATGGATTACAAACTTCAACTAATAATCCAACAACAGCATCTGGCACTAGAACTTCAACTCAAGTTCTGACCGCTGTTACAGAAATTACAATTGCGTTACCATCAGCAGCGACGATTGCTGCAGGTGCTCAAGTGACTCAACAAAATAATAGTTCAGCNTATGGTGTTTGTAAAACTACAATCACTGGTGGAACAACTCTTACTCTGATCGGAGTACAGGGAACATTTGATACCACAAACGATCTGGTTGTAAATGGAACCAGTCTTTCGATTGATCCCGACAGTGTAACTACTGTATATACAAACAAACCAATGTGGACTGACACCCTGGATGGAGGAACTTTCTAGCCCTATGACTAATGATGTTGACGTGAATATTTTGATCAAGAATTATCATTCTAAAATTTCTTCATTAATGAATCAGAATATTCTTTTAGAATCCAAACTTGAATCTTTGACAAAAGATTATATGGAATTACAAGAAAAGGTAAACAAAGTACCACCAGATAAATATCAGGAAGCAGGTATCGAAGAATGAGTAAACCATCGACCAGACAAGAATTGATCGATTATTCTCTCAGGAGACTTGGATACCCTGTTCTGGAAATCAATGTCGATGACGATCAGATTGATGATCTGGTAGATGATGCTATTCANCACTTTCAAGACTACCATTTCGACGGGATTCAAAGAGTATATTTAAAGCACAAGATTACTGCGGCAGANAAAGAAATACTAAAAACNGGTATTACTACAACAACTGCAACGTCATCTGTAGGTGTCACTTCTGTTGACTGGACGGAAGGACAAAATTTCTTACAACTTCCGGATCATGTCTTGGGAGTTGAAAAAGTATTTAAGATGGACAATAGCACTATTTCTAGTGGATTGTTCAACATTAAGTATCAAATTTTTCTAAATGATCTTTATTATTATGGAGCACTTGATCTTTTAAATTATGCAATGACTAAGACATATTTGGAAGATTTGAGTAGAATTATTTCTCCGGATGTTCAAATAAGATTTAATAAAAAACAAAGTCGTTTATATCTTGATGTTGATTTTGCTAGCATGAGCGATGATCAATTCATTGTTCTTGATTGCTACAGGTTAGTTGATCCAGCGGATGCAAGCAAGGTTTATAATGATTGGTGGTTAAAAAAATATACTACAGCATTAATTAAAAGGCAGTGGGGTCAGAACTTAATTAAGTTCCAAGGTGTAATGCTTCCCGGAGGAGTATCACTCAATGGGAGACAAATATATGATGATGCAGTTAGAGAAATCGAAGAGTTAGATAGAGAACTCAGAGAAACCTATGAAACTCCNCCACTTGATTTGATAGGTTGATGAATTATGCCATTAAATTCTTACTTNTTACAAGGTTCACAAAGTGAGCAAAGACTTGTCCAAGATTTAATTAACGAACAGTTAAAAATCTATGGACAAGATGTTGTTTACTTGCCAAGAAAGATAATCAATAAAAATACAATACTTAGAGAGATTACTGCTTCAGGATTTGATGATTCCTTTAGGATGGAAGCATATCTTTTGAATTATCAAGGNTTCGAAGGACAAGGAGATATACTCTCAAAGTTTGGNGTGCANAGNACAGACTCAATTACATTTATCATATCAAAAGAACGATATGAAGATTTTGTCAGTCCATTTTTGAACTCTCAAGATGATATTTTAGTGTCAACTAGACCTCAAGAAGGAGATTTGATTTACTTCCCTCTTGATAATACTATGTTTGAGATTAAGTATGTAGAGGCCAAAAAACCATTTTANCAATTGAATAAACTTTATGTTTATCAATTAAGTTGTGAGGTTATGGATCTTGCTGCTGATGANAATATTGACACNAGNATTCCTGAGGTTGATGAGTCTGTAATTGATTTTGCATACATTGTCAAACTGACTATGGCTAGTGCNGCGGCAGAAACTGCTACTGCTAATGTTCAAATTGCAGAAGATCTCAGTTCACTTACATCAGGTAATTCAGTATCTAAGATCGATCTGNTAAATGATGGAACTGGATATACGACTCCACCTTTGATTGGAATATCTACTGCACCAAGCACAGGAATTAACGCTACTGCTGTAGCAATTATGACCAGTAGAAGTGGTCAAGTNGGATCTTCAATTGATAAAATCTTAATTACAAATCCTGGTTTTGGATATACTGAAGTNCCTACAATTACCATCAGAAGTCAAAANGCTGTTGGAACTGGTGCTGCTGCAACAGCAATTATTAATGAAGGTTCTCTGGGTGCATTTAACCTTNTTGGAGGTGGAGATCAATATCCATCTGCNCCAAATGTTGCAATCACAACTGCACCAACAGGTGGTATAAATGCAACTGCGGAGACGCTAATCAATACCAGTGGAGAGGTAACAGCAATCAGATATACTAACGCTGGTGCTGGATANACATTNGCACCAAATGTTACTATAGACGCTCCTGTAACTGGGNTAGTAACTGCTAATTATGAACAGAAAGAATTGGTAAGAGGTGTTTCNACAGGAACCACTGCATATGTNGTTGGTTGGGACTCNGACGATCGTATACTTAAAGTATCTACAATTTCATCACCAGGATTTACTATTGGTGAGTTAGTGGTTGGTATTGGAACAACTATGGGTGGATCTGATGCTANATTCAGAATCATCANAACATCNGAACAAGATGAGTATGATACATATAGTGATAATACACCATTTGANACACAAGCAGACTCGATCTTAGATTTCACAGAGTCTAATCCGTTTGGAGAATACTAATGTTAGGAACTTATTACTATCACGAAATTATTAGGAGAACCATTATTGCTTTTGGTACTCTTTTTAACACCATTGATATTAAACATAAAACTCAAGATGGTAAAAACTATTCTGAGATCAGAATTCCTGTTGCGTATGGACCAACAGAAAAGTTCTTAGCAAGATTAGAGCAGAAACCTGATCCCAGAAAAAGAGTTGCAATTACTCTCCCTAGAATTGCATTTGAATTATCATCAATTTCATATGATAATTCTAGAAAGGTTTCAACAATGCAAACCTTCAAGGCATTTACTAAAGACGGATCAAAATCTGCAAGAAAAGTCTTCATGCCTGTTCCATATAACTTGGGATTTAGGCTATCAATTATGTCTCAATATAATGAAGATGCTTTGCAAATTTTAGAACAAATTCTTCCTTATTTTCAACCATCATTCAATGTCACAGTTGATTTAGTTTCTTCGATTGGAGAAAAAAGAGATATACCCATGATCTTAGATAATATCACTTTTGATGATAATTATGATAGAGGGTATGAAGAAAAAAGAGTTATTATACACACCTTAGATTTTACTGCAAAGACATATCTCTTCGGACCTGTTGCAGATAGTAGTGAAGGACTCATCAAGAGAGTTCAAGTTGATTATAGCACTAACACAAATAGAAAAGAATCAACAAGAGAACTCAGATATGTTGCTAAACCAAGAGCAATTAAAGATTACAATGATGATGCAACTACAGTCATAGTAGAAGATTTGGATACAACTGAAACATTAATCACAGTTTCTAATGCATCAAGTTTGATTGTAGATTCCTATATTGAAATTGATAACGAATTAATGTTTATCAAGAAAATTGAAAATGAGGTATTGACAGTATTAAGAGCTCAAGATGGATCTGTAGCGGATACACACGTTAATGGAACTTCCGTAAATGTTGTAAATGCTGTAGATGATGCATTGATTGAAGTTGGAGATGATTTTGGATTTAGTGAGGAAAGATTTGATTTTAGTGACTTTAGAACATATAGTCCAAGTAAAGGTATTGACGTATGAATGAAAAATTTGACGAAATAAATCAATCTCTTGATATTGAAGTTCAAGCAGGAGAAATTGTAAAAGAGACGACTAAAAAGTTAAGAGAGATCAATAAGAAAGATGATCCAACAGCGGACTATGAGTATACTCGTGGCAATTTGTATTCTTTAATTGAAAAAGGTCAGGAAGCAATTAACGGTATTCTTGAGTTAGCACAAGAGGGTCAACAACCTAGATCATATGAAGTGGTGGGACAACTTATTAAGAGTGTTGGTGATGTATCAGATAAATTGATTGATTTGCAACAGAAGATGAAAGATCTAAATAAAGAAGATGAAAAATCTTCACCAACAACAGTCAATAATGCATTGTTTGTTGGTTCAACTGCAGAACTTCAAAAACTTCTCAAAGACGGATTCAAGCAAGAATAATGCCAGCAGTATCTAGAGCACAACAAAGGTTCATGGGTATGGTTCGAGCCGCCCAAAAAGGTGAAATGGAAAATCCATCACCGGAAGTTGCAGCGGCAGCTGCCTCTATGAAGAAGAAAGACGCAAAAGATTTTGCTTCAACTAAACATAAGGGTTTACCGGAAAAGAAAGAAGTGAAAGAAATGAAAGGATATGGAGAAGAAAGATTTTGTGAACTTTGTGGTAAAAAAGAATATCGTGAAGAATGTAGTTATGGTCCTAAAATGTGGGATATGTTCACTATAAAGAATTTTAGCAAATCCGTTGTTGTCCCAGCAAAGGCTACATACGAAGAAACTGATCATTCAAATTGGAGACAAGAATTTAAAGAAGAAGGTCTTCGTGATTGGTTTGGTAAATCAAAATCTAAAGATGGTAAAGGTGGATGGGTTAATGTAGTCACAGGTGGAACCTGTGCAAGCGATGAACCAGGTGAGGGAACACCTAAATGTGTTTCTTCTGCAAAGAGAGCAAGTATGAGTAAGAAAGAAAGATTATCTGCAGCAAGAAGAAAGAAAAGAGCAGATCCAAATCAACAATCTAAAAGTGGTGCAGCAAAACCAACATATGTTTCTACTGATAAAAAGAAACCAGTAAAAGAAGCGTATCTAAGAGTACAGGAAAGAGGAAGAACTTATACTATAGTTCTAAACTGGAGAGGAAAATCCATTACTACGCAAATGTTCTTCGCTAAGTTTTCACGACCAGCAAAAGAAGAAGTAGTTAAAGAAATTAGGAAGATTTATCCTAATGCCATCGTTCTTTACTATAATCCTGTTATGAGGGATCCGACTCTCCCCCTACTCTTTGCAGGAGAACCAAATGAATCCAGACGAAATTAGTCTATCAAATTTAAGTAAGAGTTTTGAATACACAAAACTCGCTAGAGAAATTGACACTTGCGACGATAAAGAACAATTGAAAAATATAGCAAAGTGCTATGCTAAATTATACTTAAGAATACAAGAAACTGTAGCATCAATGGGAAGCATGTAAATTATGGCTGATAATGTATACCTTGGAAATCCGAATCTGAAAAAAGCGAATACTCCAATTGAGTTTACTCAGGAGCAAATTGCTGAATTTATCAAGTGCAAACAAGACCCTGTTTACTTTGCACAGAACTATGTGAAGATTGTGTCACTGGACGAAGGTCTAGTTCCGTTCAAACCATATGATTTCCAAGAAAAACTTATCAAAAATTTCCACGAAAACAGATTTAATATCTGTAAGATGCCACGACAGACTGGTAAGTCTACAACTTGTGTATCTTATCTCTTACACTATGCTGTATTCAATGATAGTGTAAACATCGGTATTCTGGCAAACAAAGCAGCAACCGCAAGAGAACTACTTGGTAGGTTACAGACTGCTTACGAAAACTTGCCAAAATGGATGCAACAGGGTATCATAGCATGGAATAAAGGATCACTAGAATTAGAAAATGGATCAAAGATACTGGCTGCTTCTACGTCTGCGAGTGCTGTCCGAGGCATGTCGTTC
>NZAU01000138.1 GCA_002686215.1 Candidatus Woesearchaeota archaeon | reverse complement strand
GGAGGCCCACTTATTAANAAAATTAAAGGTGAGGTTACATCTTTAATACGCGAAAATCAATATGATTTTTATGAATTAGAACCATTTGAAGTTCAAGAAGTTTTATTGGATAAAAAGTTATTTGAGGGTGAGGGAGCACTTGATACTAAATATTACGGAGCAGTTCGTGGTAGGTTTATCAATGATTCAAATCAAGCAGTTCTTGATAATGGTGGTAATGGTTTTGTTTTACCAATGGACTCACACATTAAAAACTATCCTGTTGTTGGAGAAGTTGTTGTGTGTGCAAATTTTTTAGGTAGAACATATTACACTAATATATTGAATTGGAGTAATAATCCAAATAACAATATTCAAGCTGGAATATCATCAAACCAAAAAGTTAATTTACCAGCACAACCACAGATTACAACAGACTTACAATATGGAAACCCGGTTGTATCAGAACCTGGTGATGTAGTGATTGAAGGTAGATTTAATAATCACATTACATTAGGNAAACAAAATGAAGTTGGTTCTTCAATTAAATTAGTTGCAGGAGATGACTCAAATGATATCAATAAATCTAAAGCNTCTATATTTATACAAGACGGAGGTACCGTTAAAATTGATAATCCAAATAAAGCTTTTCCATCAACTATTGTAACTGGTGCTAAAATTGTTTTAAATGCAGATGACATTGTAATAAATGCAAGAAATACATTAAAATTACAAAGTGGAGATTTGACAGAAGTTGTTGGTGGAAGCACAGAAATCAAACATAACGCGGGTGGACAAATTGTAACTGGTGAAACAGAACAATTTGTAGAAGAATTAAAAACAAAAGCAGTTAAAGAAGTAACAGATGTTATTGATGCAGAAGTTCAAGTTTTAAAAGATACTGCAAATATAGCAATAGAAGAATATAATANACAAGTTCAAAATATTAAAAANTTAACTGACTCGGTAAAAGATGCTAGAAAAAATGTAGAAAAAACAATTAACGCTGTTAGAAATACATCATTTACAATGAACGGACAAAAATTTACAAAANTACAAGACCAAGTAAACAGATTACAAACAGAACTAGCTTCTACACCACCAACAGACCCGGTTAGAATAGCAAGATTAGGTCTTGAATTAACAAATGTATTTAGAAGTTTTATAACATTAGATTTTTTAAATAAAGATATCGTAACGATAGAACAGAAAAAGTAGGAGTAAAAATGAAATCGAATAAATTAGTATCATTAATAAAAGAAGTTGTCAAACAAGAGGTTAAAAAACAGATAACCGATATACTTATTAATGAAACAAATATTCCCAAAGCAAAACCAGTAATTAAGAAGAAAAAAGTTAAGGAACAACAATTTACAAGTGACCCAACACTTAACAAAATTCTAAACGAAACTGCACAACAAGAAGAATACCCAACATTAGGCGGGGGNACTTTTGACTCAAGTCGTATGACCGAAATGTTAGGATACGGCAGTGGTTTAGGGAATAAAGAAGTTAAACGAGAAGTAGCGGCCGCAAGCACTTTACAAAGTGCCGGTATGACACCAGACACAGCACCAGAGCACTTAACNAACGCACTGACAAGAGATTATTCTGGTTTAATGAAAGCTATAGATAAGAAAAAAGGTAAATAATGGCAAGTGCAAGAGAAAACGATTTAAACCCAGATATTTTCATAGGTTTAAAACTTCCTTTCAACAGAGATAAATCAGGTTTGTTTGGTAGAACACAAACAACATTAGAACAAGCCGGTTCTAATATAAAAAACCTTTTNTTNACTGCTAAAGGTGAACGAGTNATGCAACCTGATTTTGGTTCTCGTTTAAGAGAATTATTATTNGAACAATANACAGAAGATTTATCATCAAGAATACAANNNGANATACAAGAAGCNATNTCTACTTGGTTACCTTANATTAATATTTCTANTGTAAANATANTTCANTCAGATGAAGACCCAAACACAACAAGTGTTGATATNGATTTNGCANTAAANTATGAACCAGATAGATTTAATTCNATTACTTTAAANTTTGACGGAGATTCAGAATCAACNAGNACTTCTGGTGGTGGAGGATATTAGGAGTAAANAATGGNATACGAANTAACAGGAAAAAANAAAAATAAAGAAGTNAGATATTTGAATAAAGANTTNTCTCAATTTAGAAATAATTTGATTGAGTTTTCAAAACAATANTTTCCAAACACATATCAAGATTTTAANGAATCATCACCNGGTATGATGTTTATTGAAATGGCATCTTATGTNGGNGATGTTATGTCNTANTATGTTGATTCACAATTTAAAGAATCTTTATTAGGATATTCAGAAGAATTAAGAACACTTTATGCAATGGCTCAATCATTTGGNTATAAACCAAGATTGTCTGCACCTTCTTCAACTAAATTAGAATTTTTCCAATTAGTTCCAGCAACTGGTGAAGGTAATAATGTAGCACCAGATTATAATTATGCATTAAACATTAAAGCCGGAACAAGAGTAGAAACTTCAGACGGAGTTGTGTTTAGAACGATTGAAGATTGTGATATGAGATATGAGTCAGCAAGGTCANAAAGAGAAGTNGAAATATTTGAAAGAGATTCTGCAACAGATACACCAACTTATTATTACATTAGAAAAGAAGTAAGAGCACAAAGTGGTAATATAACTGATGAAGATTTTACTTTTGGTGGAGCTAAAAAATATGATAAAGTTCTATTATCAAATTCAAATGTAATAGACATTATTAGTTGCACAGATTCAGACGGAAATACTTGGTATGAAGTTGATTCATTAGCTCAAGATACGGTGTTTGATGAATATGAAAACAATTCAGACAATGACCCAGAATTATCACAATATTCNTCAGAAGTTCCTTACATATTNAGATTAAANAGAGTTTCAAAAAGATTTACAACATTTANAAGACCNGANGGAAAAACAGAATTAAGATTTGGNGCNGGTATTTCAGATAATGCTGACGAGGANATTATACCAAANCCANATAATGTTGGTTCAAACTTACCTGGTTCACCTTCAAAATTATANGANACATTTGACCCAAGTAATTTNTTAAAAACAAAANCTTANGGACAAGCTCCTTCCAANACAACANTAACAATTAANTATCANTATGGTGGTGGNGCACAAGANAATGTAGCGGCTGGTAGAATTAATAAAATTACCGGTNTNACATTTGAAATAGACGAANCAAACNTAACACCATCAGTTGTTAACTTTGCTAAAACATCAGTAAGAGCTTCTAACATTGAAGCATCAAGTGGTGGTATGGGAGCAGAAAGTGTTGAAGAACTAAGAGAAAACATTAAAGCATATTTCCAAGCACAAAATCGTGCTGTAACAAAAGATGATTATATTGTTAGAACTTATGCATTACCTGACAAATACGGAAACATTGCAAAAGCGTATATTACACAAGACACAATAGTAGATGAAGAACAACAAACACAACCAAATCCATTAGCACTAAATCTATACATTTTAGGATTGAATACAAATAGACATCTTGTAAATGTAAATGATGCAGTAAAAGAAAATTTAAGAACTTATTTAACAAGATTTAGACCAGTAACTGATGCTGTNAATATTAAAAATGCTTATGTAATNAANATNGGTGTTNANTGNANTATANNNACAAAAAATGGATATGACCAANAANTAGTTATTACAAATGTTAANCAANGAATAGCAGAATNTTTTGATNTAGATAGATGGCAAATAAATCAACCAATNNTATTATCAGAATTACAAANTGCTATANNAAGTGATGTTGANGGTGTTTNATCAGTTNNAGACATTACAATNACAAATNAAGATACTTANTCATCNACNGCNGGTTATAGTGGTAATAGATACAATATTGCATCNGCTNNANNAAATGGTNTNGTATATCCAGCAAAAGACCCAAGTATATTTGANGTTAANTTNCCNAATANNNACATANCAACAGCGGTTGACGGAGGAGAAGGATAATGCATTTATTTGAATTTGCAGAAAAAGACGCAACACTTTANGAAGGTAGTGCTACTCAAAGTAGAAATACNGGNTTAGATGAAATATTAGANGTTCGTAAAGATATGAACGCTGATGGTTCAGTCGTAAATGTATCTAGAGCACTTATAAAATTTAACCTAACTAATATATCAGAATCAATTGTAGCAGGAACTATTCCTGAAAACGCAAGATATTATTTAAATCTATATGATGCTAACTCAAAAGAATTAACAACAAGTCAATCATTATTTGCTTATCCAGTTAGTCAATCTTGGGTTCAAGGTGATGGTAGATTCTTTGACCAACCAGCAACTACTGATGGTTGTTCTTGGAGATATCGTGACGGAGAAACAACCGGAACACAATGGATTAGTGGTTCAAATAATACTGGTGGAACTTGGTTTAATCAATATGAAGCATCCCAATCATTTAATCACGAAACAACTGATATGAGAATGGATGTAACTGATATTGTTAAACTTCAATTAAGTGGTTCTATTGCTAACGAAGGATTTATCGTAAAACGCTCAGGTAGTATTGGTAATACTTCATCATCATTAGACGAGGGAAGCACAGAAAGACTTGGACATTTTGCATTCTTTTCACGAGATACACATACAATTTATCCACCAAAGTTAGAAGTAGAATATGATGATTCATCTTTTAACACAGGTTCATTATCTACATTAAGTTCAGANGATATTGANGANGTTATGATTTATATGNNAGGTTTANGANNAGAATATAAAGAAAAATCAAAAGTTAAATTTAGAGTATATGGTCGTGAAAGATTTCCAACAAGAACTTATTCAACAAGTTCNCAAAATCTAACGGTAAAATTTATTCCAAGTCAAAGTCAATATTCAGTTAGAGANGCTTTANCAGANGATGTTATTATNCCATTTTCAACAGGTTCTTATTTAAGTTGTGATGGAACAGGAAACTTTTTCAGATTNGATTTAAATGCGTTTCAACCAGAAAGACACTATCGTTTTCTTTACAAAGTNGTNAGTGGTAGTGGAAANACAAGAGTAGAACACATTATAGATAATGACCACATATTCAAAGTAACGAGGTAAACAAATGCCTTATACACGAGAAGAATTAAAAAACTATCAATGGTATCAAGATAGAATAAAAGCTAGACANGACGAATATAATTCATATTTAAGTGAAGCTCAAAAAGACCAAGAAGATAACGAAGTTANANAACATACGGTTGATGAAAACGGAACTCTTTTAAGTTTTGAAAACATAAATGAAGAAGTTAGATTAAAAGAACCATTTAGAAGAGCTGGTTTAGATACACCAGACCAAAGAATAATAAGAGCAAATCAATATCCGGTTTTATCAAGAGGACAAAAATTTGATATAACAATTGATACAGATATCACACAATTAATTCAAAAACCAACATCATTACCAAGAGTTAGAGTTTTTGATGCTCCAAATTTAAACTTATTAGANCCAAAANTAAATGTAGAACCAGATTCTGATGGAACTATTACTTCAGCACTTCTTCTTACACCTTCAAGAAAAACACCAAATGAAAGAACAGACGGATTTACTATTGATTTGGTTAATGGTGATATTATAGCCGCTCCTAATTGGAATAGTGTGGTGGTGGATACGGAAGAAGAAACTATTGATAATTATTTAGAAGTTTATTATTTAGAAAACAATGTTAAACGACAAATCCCAAATATTAATATTTTAAATTCTTATATAGGGGAGTTGTTATCATCTTTTATTGAATATGAAATAATAGTTGTAGAAAAAGAAGATTTAAATTTAATTCCAAATGGAACACCTTTACAATATAACACGAGATAATAATGGCACATTTTTTAGACAAGAAATCAAAATCAAGAATATCTGACGCAGATTATAGTATACTTTCTACTGGAAAAAAAGTAACACTAGGTGGAGAAAATAATACTTTTGGTAAATCATCAAGAGATTATATTGAAATGAATATCTACACAACAACAGGAACTTTCTTAGATTCTATAAAACTTAATGAACCAAATCAATATGTAAATGTTAATAATGAATTTGAAATAAATCCAGGTGTTATTTTAAGAAGAAATGGA
>NZAU01000137.1 GCA_002686215.1 Candidatus Woesearchaeota archaeon | reverse complement strand
CTATCGAGGGTGTCATCAACATCAACAAGAACACAGCTAGCAAATTGTCGAAGTGGAGTTCGCACTCCTGCCATGATAGGTGTGGGAATGTTGAGTCTGTGTCTGGAGATTGCATCATAGTACCTCTTTACATATGNCATCTTTNTATCNTTTGGATACTCTGCAAAAATTGTCAGAGCAATCATCATATACATGAACTGAGGTGTCTCATANACAGATCCACTGCTTCTGTCCTGGACTAGGTATTTATCCACAACTTGACGCAATCCAGCATATGTAAAAAGAAAATCACGATCATGATCTATGAAAGAGTTTGCTTTTTGAATCTCCTCTTTTGAATATTTGGAGTAAATTTCTGGATCATATACTTCCTTACCAACACAATCATTGATATGCTTTTCAAGTGTTGGCATTTCCCTCATTCTACCAAACAACTGCTTTCTAAGTGAAAAAAGTAATAGTCTAGCAGCTGCAAATTGGTAGTTAGGATTCTCCAAATCAATGAGATCACTAGCACTTTTAATCAAGATTTCTTGAATTTCAGCAGTAGAAATTCCATCATAAAATTGAATTCCAGAGGTCATTTCAACTTGACTAGCAGAGACCCCTGAAAGACCCTGACATGCCTCATCAACCATCAAATGCATCTTGTCTAGGTCAAGAGGTTCAATTTTACCACTTCTCTTAACCACTTTAATTCCATTACTCATATCTTTTTCCAGGTGTTAAATTTAAGTTTTGCTTGTAAACCACTATATGTGTTTGATTCTACTAGATTTTGAACATCATGTCCAGCAAGGACCATATCATTGATGTCCTTTTCTGCAACATTTGATGGCCATATAACTACCTTTTCTCCCCTATCAATTGTGTTCCTGACACGATTTGTGATTTCTCTGCTTCTGGGTTCATTATCAAATACCCAGCAGCAATCGCTAATCCCCCAATCACGCTGAACAAGATCAGCTCCACACATAGCAATCGCATTGCGAATGAACGTGCTGTCAAATGGTCCTTCTGTAATGTAGACTGTTGATTCTTTGTCCACTGTGTCCAATCCGTATATCTTTGGGGCATCTTCCTCTAACATGATGGTTAAGTATTTAACAGGGTTATTAGAGAGTGCTCTTCCCTGTACTCCAATAAGTTTGCTATCCCTAACAAGTGGAATAACAATTCTAGCTTCACCAAATTTAGTGTTTTCAAATGAATGAGGTTTGATTGAATTAGCAAATTCTTGAAAGTTTTCACTATAAAAAAACTTCCCATCAAAAATTGCCCTTGAGTGCAAGTATGCCTTTGACTGACATACATCATATGCTGAAGGGAGATCAATCATTGATTTTTTAAACACAGGTTTTTGTGANAGTTTTTTAAAAATATCTTCTGGTTCTTCTACTGCAAAATTTTTACCTGTATGACCTTCTTTAAATTTTTCAAAAACATATTGTTTATATGTGACTGGATCAATCTGCTTCAAGAAATTATTGAANGACATATTGACGCCACAATTATGNCACTTATAGTTGGTATTNTTTTTTACTTCGTAAAAATATCCTCTAGCCTTGTTCTTGTTCTTCTTTGAATCACCACAAATTGGGCATCTACAATTAAAAAGATTGTTTTTTACCTTCTTAAATTTGAGCAGTTTGGAAGAAATCAAATTGATGTATTTAACATCAATGTAATCCATACTCAGTCACCATAACTTTGACTTATTGTACTTGATTCTACTGGTGTTGTCAATCTAAATGGTGTTTGAGTCATTAGAAAAGTAACTAAAGATAATGCACCCATAGCCATCCACACTTTCATCTCTAGTCCACGTATTCTTGACAACACACGGTCATGATCTGAGTCCATTTTATCACGGAGTTTGTCAATCTTTGCAAATAAAACAGTGTCAACTTCTTCTTGTTTGGTAATTCTTTCCTCATGAACTGCAAGCATTCTACTTACAGTTGTATTTACCTCACTCAGTTTTTCAATAGCTGCATCAATTCTAAGGACAATTGGTTTAAGGTCCTCTATNTTTTGTTCAATTAGAGCAACCTTNACCTGATCATCCATTTTTCCAGAGTTTCCTTATTCCTTTCTGATAGATGTATCTTTTCTTTTTTCTTCTTACAGGAGGATCATCCCCTGCCTCTACAGTNCCTGCAATCTTGCCTCCACCAACATTATTAGTTGGTCCNACAACAGCAGCATCCTCTCTCAATGACCTAATAATGCCTATAATTCTGTTTAATTTACTGTTTTCCATCAGTGATCTTTTCCAATTGTTGTAAACAATCATCATCTAGATCAATTTCATGAAGATAAGATTTTGGATATTCAGGCAATCTATTTAAAAAAATAATAAAAGTTTTTAAAACAGTCCAAAGATCCCTTTCAATTTTGAAAAATAACATTGGAGTTGCTGCTTCACCAAAAACATTGTATANAATAATAAAGTGATTAATTAAAAGATGAGATTTTAGTTCACCACTATTTTTATATCTTTTCAACAATCTTTTGACATACTTAAAATGATTTAAGTCTTTTTCAAAATCCTCACGCGTTACCGCGTGAGGATTATTATAGTTCTTAATGGCAAAGATAAGGAAATTATCCTCATTCAATTCAGAAATTAACATTTATCATGAAGTAGGATCAGTGTCATAGATAGGAACATTACCAGTGGTAATTCCAGAGGCTGCTACAAGAACCTCTCCCTTAACTCTTAAGTTGCCATGGTTGTCAATGTGAGTTTGAACTCCAACCCAACCAGAGTGAGCAACAGCAAATTGTGAACCCTGTGCTGCTGCTGCATTTGCATCAGATACACCATAGGTATANTTGTCATACCCTGAACTGAATCTACCAAAACTGATTGGATCTCCTTGGGAAAGAGCATTTTCAATGGTTGATCCAAGACTTACAAAGTATGCATCACTAAGAAGGATAACAGAACCAATACCAACTTCCTCTACTAATGCATTAGTAAATGTTACTGATGTNGAAGATGTGGATACAACTTTACCCAAGTCATAGTTTTCAATACCAAATGAACCAGAGGAGAACTCAGCTCCAATAGCAGGGGTCAATGTAGTGTCAAAGAANACTGTNAAGAATCCAACTGGAGAAATATTGTCTGCTGCAATTGTGGCAGTTCCAAATCCNAAGATTGGAATATTCTTAGATGAACCATCCTTAAACAAATCACCAACTACAAGTGGTCCATTTGGTGGAATCAGGTCTNCAGCAAATGTTGACAGGATGCTTGANCCTGCAGCAACACCACCAGATGCCTCAACATGTGTTGTGATGAGAGTCTTGAATGAAGGTGCCTCTTTATTAACAAAAGAACTCTCACTATAAGATCTATCAAGAACAGTGGACTTAGGTAAAGTGCTAACTTGATATTCAACACCTGCAATTGCAGCACCAGAGAGACCCATTGTGCTTCCAATGGTGCATTGTTGAGTGCTTGCAATACTAATAATTACAGCATCACCAAAATATGTACCATCTCTTTCTCCAAATCTAATGACATCACCAACATGTGGTTCAGTGTGTGCAGCACCAGCAGATCCAGAACCAAAAGTTGTACCTGAACCAGTGACTACACCAGTATCATAGTCAAGCGATACTGTTCCTGCAGATCCTACATTGTCTTGATTACCCCAAAGTGCCATGTCCTGTGCCCTACGTGATTTATATGCTATAAGATATTTATAAAATCACTCAGTGTCAGTCTCTCTATTTTGAATGGCTTTTGTGACTACTTCAAGCAATTGATCATCCATATCTGTCTTAGTCAACTTAACTGCTTTAGCAAGAATAACAAGACAAATCTCAACCATTTTCTCACCAAGTTCCTCATTTTCTGGAATTTGAGCAACAGCATCTTTAATGATTTTTGAAGCTAGTGGAAGTAAAAAAGCAAGCATAATTTTTAAGCATCTAGAGTATATAGCGCTTACTCTTTATTTGAAACATACCTTCCTAAATTTTTGTCATAACGTTTGACTTCACCAGGTCTAAGTNTATTCTTTGCTTCTTTTGCTTTACTATAGAACTTACCAAACTTCATCTTTTGGTCTGCCTTAGCAAACTGTTTTTTCTCTTTATCATACCTATCATACTTAGTTTCTTCACCCATCCCACCATTTCCATTACCACCATTTCCATTACCACCATTACCATTGCCACCATTTCCATTCCCATTTCCATTCCCATTCTTCTTTCCATTCTCATCATCAACTGAGTGTCCATTCTCTTTACGAAGATATCCTGCACGACCAACCATCTTAAATCCTTTAGGGATTGGTTTGCACTTTTTGTCAGTGTAACAGTAATATTTTCCCTCTGGACAACGCCCATTAGATTCTTCTACCTTATCAGGCAATCTTTTATGCTTAGTTGATGCAAAATCTCTTGCATCTTTCTTTTTCATAGATGCTGCTGCCTTAGCAACTTCAGGTGATGGGTTGGTCATCTCACCTTTCTTGGTGGCATAAACCATACCCATGAACCTCTGTTGTGCTTTAGATACTGCAGGCATCAGTCTGCTCTGGTGGCACCACCAGGACCCTTACGAGGAGAGGCATATGCATCTGCCATCTTCTGTGCATCTGTTCTGGTGTCCTTTTTAGGAGCAACTTTAGGAATACCAGCAACTGCTTTTTTATTTGCTGCTTTCTTCTGCTCAGGAGTCATTCTATTATACTTCTGAGAAATTTTCATCTGATCATCAACAGATAATTCCTCTTTCATCTTTGCTTTTCTAATTGCCTTAGTCTTAGCAAGCAATCTTGCTTTAGCAGCATCCTTTTCACTTTTAGGAATATTGAACATATCACGATCAGTCTTCAACTTTTCATCTGGTTTATCATAACCTTCCGTTCTATGTCCAGTAGGAATTCTACCTTGCATTTGAGCTTGAATTCTTTGCTTATCAAGCATTTGCTGTTTTTGCATCAATTGCTTCTTCTTCATCAATTTTTGCTTTTCAGCAGGATCAATTGCTTCCTCCTCAACTTCTGACATCTCAAGGATGGTTCCACCTAACTTTTCAATTTCTTCACCCATATTAGGGTTTATTTTAATTTTATTAGTAATTTTTTTCTCTTTGATTTTAACATCCATTTTCTTTTCACCTGGGATGTCAATTTCATAAAGATCCTCTCTCCAATTGGAGAATTTTTCAGATAGTCCAAGACTCTTCTTGATCATTTGACGCTCTTGAGCACCAATACCACCACCCTGGGATCCCATATAATCATTAAAAGCTTTGATCATATTGCCACCAATCTGTTTTGCTTTATACCTGATGGCTTTTGTTACAGATCTAACTCTACCCTTTACTTCTTCAGGAGAGTTATCTTGTTCAGAGATCATGACGCTAATTTCTTTTTTTTCTTATACTTATTTATGAAATTGTGTGCATTCTTAACACCAGTCATTCTAAAAGTATAGTCTCTTAATGAGTCTGTTCCAATCCCTCTTTGTGTTGCAGGCACTCCAGATGGTCCAGGGTAGTTGATTTTTTTCTCTTTTAAGTCTCTAATCCAGGATTTGAACATAATATTATCCTCTGTAACACAGATAAGATAGTTTGTTCCTCTCCTTACAATCTTACCAATCATACCAGTATTAAGATTTTCAACTAGTTGATCAACTTTAAAAATGTTTCCATTAACAAAATTTTCCCTTAAATTTTTCCAATCAAATTTAGGTGCAATCTCCCAAAGATTATATCCCTCAGAGACTTTCATCCTTTGTCTCATGGTTTTCATCATTAATTTAGCAGTTTTATCATCAATTATGTCTGGAATACCANTTCTATAAGTCTCAAAATCATTCTCAGCAGCTGCTTTCCTCATCTTTGAAGCAGACATACCCTCTACCCCCTCAGAGTCTGGGTCTCTATCTCCAGCAGATACAGTCTCCACACCAGAAAAATCATAGAGTTTGCCATTATAATCTCCTGACAATTTCTCAAATTCTTTAACTCTGTCACCACCAACCACAATTTTAACACTTGAATATCCATCTTGATGAGCCTGCTTCAAAACGTCAAAAATGGTCCTAGCATTAGGATCATTTACAATACTCCCAGCATGATCTGGGAACATGGCTCTCATTACTTCTGACTTNTCATCAGGATCATATGGATTTTTCTTTGGATCTTGACTTCTAGATGGGTAAATTTTAAGATCTCCCTTTCCAGCTGACTTTCTAGCAGCATCTAATAGTTTTTGATGTCCAATTGTAGGTGGGTTNAACCTACCAAATGTGACTGTTAAAGGACCTAAATCTTCTTTTGGAGATCCATCTGCTCTAGTGGGAGGAGACATTCTCCTAGGAGTCCCATCAGCAAAAGTTCCAAATTGACTTTCTTGATTTGGTTCTTGAGTTTGTTGTTTTTGTTGTGCAGGTTGCTCTTCTTGAGCAGATGCCTCCCTTCCTGTCAACTTAACAAGTTTTCCCTTCTCAGTTTTGGCAACCATTTTGCCTTCTTTATCAAACCAATTGCCGTGACCATCCCCAGTCAGACCTAATCTTATTGCCTGATCTGAAATTCTGGAGGTTCTTGCCTCTAAAAAGAAACCTAAGAATGATTTCATCAATGAAAAATTAGTATATATTTATTTAGGTGCTGCCAAACTAAAGACATCAGACTCACTAACTGCAGCAACANCAGTNTCNTCACTNAANTTTNTCANATCATTCTTAGATGGTTCAGCAATTCTCTTTCTTGCCATATCATGATATTCATCAGACAAATCAAACCCAATGTAATCATGCCCAAGAAGTGTGGCAGCTAATCCTGTTGTACCTGAACCACTGTAAGGATCTAAGATAACACCAGGTTCAGACATCACTGCCTGAATACACCTTGCAGGAAGTTGAATAGGATATGGTGCTGGATGGGGGTTCTTCATCTCAGGACCAAATTTCCACACACTATTGTAATGAACAGACCTTCTAGGAAGTTTTGGGTGCTTTTTACCTTTGCACAACCAATAAATCCTCTCATCAGATTGCACAAATCTATATCCTGAAATCTCTGGACCACTACCACGATTCCAAACAATTTCTTCTCTAATATTCCACTTGGTTTTGACCAACCACTCCCAAGGAGAGGTTGCATCTCCATCAAGATACCTTACTTTATGATTGTAAAAAAGTGAACCACCCACTTTTGTTTTTTCAAAGAGTATATCAAGTAATTCAATTTGCTGCTCTTGATACTGTTCTTCAGGAAGTGTATCATCAAAAGCAGCATATTCAATTTTACGAAACAGTCCTCCACCAATTCCACCCTTGTTATAAGGAGGAGAGGTTACTGTACAATCAATACTATTGTCTTCAAGACCCTTTGCCAAACTAATACAGTCACCAGTCCTAAGGTCAATCATAGTCATGCTCTTACATGGGAATATTATATCAGAAACTCATCTGAATGCCAAGCTTTTCAGGTTTGACTCTGGTGGGAGAAGATGTCATATTCCCATTTGCATCAGTTCCAAAAGGACCTGCTCTTCCCTTTCCTGTGATACTTGCTCCCTTCACAGCACTTTTAAATTTTGGTGTTGCTTTTCCACCTGCACCAACTTTCAAACTAAAAGCAAATAATTTCTTTGTAGTGTAATATAAATTAGTAAACTCTATTAAGGCAGCGTTCCACCCATTTGATTTTGACCAGTTTTCAATTTGTTTCTCCAAAGCATTTCCATACATCATTATGATATTATCTGGGACATCAACATTACCACCAGGTCTTAAAATTGTGTCCTGCTCCTTTTTATTACCCAACAACTCCTTCAATACACCATTTGTACCAGTTGTGCCATATATTGCAGTATAAGCACCTCTCTTAGTAGGTGTTTCATCTAAAACTTTAAAAAGTTGAAAAAGAATTTTTAATTTTCTATTTGTAGATTTAGAAACTAATTTAGCAAACTCAGTATCATTTACAATGTCACCAGGTTTAAGTGTGTTAGTTTTTCCTGTTGGCATCTTAACAGTGATCTCAGTGCCATTTACAGTAAAATCATATCCACTTTCATTCTTACTAGTAGGAACCCCCACTGAAGAATTCATGGTAAATGGTGTATTTCCTTTATACTCATTACTTTCAACAATAGCAATGGGACCAACTGCCTCAGCAAAATATTTTTCAATCTCAGAAAAAGAATTTTTACTATCACTTACAGTTGGTGTCTTCAAAAGAGTTTGTTTTAATTCATTAAAACCAGTAAATGCTTTTCCAGTGCCAGCATTTTGCACAAGAAAAATTAAATAATTTGCATACTCAGGATGGACCATATCAAACTCTTTCTTCTTAGAGTTGATGCCATCAATTAATGCAGACTTGTATACTCTTATATTAGAATATTTCCCACCAAGTCCTAACTCAGTGGGTTTAAGACCAGGACTTTTAACACCTGCCATAGGTCAAAGTGATGCAATAATTTTCAGAATTTCAGTCTCAGAAAACTTACCAGATGACTCTAGTTGCTCTTTCATGCCTTTCTTCTTCTTGTCAGAAAGTG
>NZAU01000136.1 GCA_002686215.1 Candidatus Woesearchaeota archaeon | reverse complement strand
ATTTTACAAAAACGGAATTTACACTAATCATAAATTTATTGAATCTAATGAAATTAAGAGAAAAATTAAGCACAATTCAAAATGAATTTAAATCTAAAAAATCTAGATACAATTCATTTGGCAAATACAACTTTAGATCTGCTGAAGATATTTTAGAAGGTTTAAAACCTTTTAATAAAAAGTATAATGTACACTTTACAGTAAAAGAAAATCTTACTGTTATGGGTGTTGACTTTCCTATTATACATTCAACCGCTACAATTCACGATAATGAGTCAGATGAATTTATAGATGCTACAGCTATTGTTGGTGTAGATCTTAATGCTAAAGGTCAGCAAATGCCACAGAAATTTGGTAGTGCTTCATCTTATGGTAAAAAATATGCATTAGGTAATCTATTATTAATCGACGATACAGCTGATTCGGATGCTGTTAACGATCACGGATTTGGCAATAAGGTAAATAACTTAGAGAAGAAAATTTTAGCTTCTAAAAAGCCAGTTATCAATACTTCAAATATTGATCAAGCAAAAAAGTTTTTAGCTAATGGTGGTTTACTTAAAACATTACAAGAAAAATATAATATAACAGAAGAAGTTTTATCTGAATTAAAGAATGAATAAAGAGGCTATTGAGCGATTACGCAATGATGAAGATTATTATGGTGACTTTGGTAAACAATATTTAAGTAATAGTGATATAGATGCTTTACTAAATAATCCATTAAACTTTAAAAAACAATCGCAACAAACGCCCGCTTTTTTAATCGGAGGATATTTTCATACGTGTATATTAGAGCCTCATAAACTTGATAAGTATAAAATAGTAAAGTCTTCAACAAGAAATACTAAATTATATAAAGAAATAGCTGGAGAAGATATATGTTTATTAGAACATGAAGCTGATGCTATAGAGTTAATGAGAGAAAAAGTTTTAGATAATGAACTTTTTAGAGATATGATTCAGGATGGTAAGGTTGAATATGAAACACCTGGTATTACTGAATTAGAAGGAATGAAATGGAAAGGTAAAGCTGATGTAATTAATCATTCCCATCAATTAATTGTTGATTTAAAAACAACAAATAATATTAATAGCTTTGCTAGTTCGGCTTATAAATATAATTATGATAGTCAGGCATATATTTATTCTAAGATGTTTGGTTATGAATTGATATTTATAGTTGTAGATAAAAAAACTCATCAATTAGGTTTGTTTGATTGTAGCAACGGATTTTTACAATCAGGTCAAAATAAAGTTGCGAAAGCAGTGCAAGCTTACAATGAGTTCTTTGTAAATGGCGACGGAGATTTTAGCCAGTATTATATCTCCAAAACACTTTAATTTAAATTTAATTATTATGGCAAGAACAAGAAAAAGAACATGTGATGTAACAGGAATTACTACTAGTGAAAAAAATTTCTATACAAATCAATCTCATGTAAAAGCTGTTGATAACATGCGCAGATTAACTGGAGCAAACAAACAACAGTTAAAAAGAATGTTTAACCAAATAGCTACGTACTAATGGCAAGTATTATTTCAGCAAATATTGACTTAACTAAAATTGATAAGTCAAAAATTTATGAAGGCAAGAAAGGTAAATATTATCCTATTACTATTGTTTTAAATGATGAGCCAGGTCAATATGGTGATTCAGGTTATATACAAACTGAACAGACTAAAGAAGAAAGAGATGCTAAAGCACAGAAAACTTATTTAGGTAATGTTAAAGTTGTATGGACTAATGGTCAAAATGTTGATACTGCAACTCGTGATGGACAACCTCAACAATCAAATGTTGAAATGTTACAATCAATAGCAGGTAATACAGAACCTGATCTACCGTTTTGATAGATTGGGATGATTGGATCGCTGATGAAAGCGATATAAATTTAATTGAAGATTAATATGAATACAACAGAGATCAATGGTTTTAAGATTGACACTTTCAATCAATATGATCTTGAAGTGGGAAAGAAAGAGGGTGTATGCCCTCTTTGTTCTCATGATAGAAAGCCTGAAAATCGTAAAGCTAAATGTGCTATGTACGATTGGGAACGTGGTCTTGGTACTTGTATGAATTGTGATCAGGTATTTCAATTGCATACCTTTCAACGCAAGGGTGAAACTAATAAAGATTATGTTAAACCTGAGTGGAAAAATGAGGTGATGCTTAGTGATAAAGCAGTTAAATGGTTTGAAAGCAGAGCAATATCTCAAAGTACTCTAATCAAAATGAAAATTACTGAAGGCAAAGAATGGATGCCTCAGACATCTAAAGAAGAGAATACTATTCAATTCAATTATTTTATTAATAATGAACTTATAAATATAAAATATAGAGATGGTAGAAAGAATTTTAAATTGGTTAAAGGAGCAGAAAANATATTCTATAATATTGATAGCACTGTTGGTCATGACTATGTGGTTATTGTGGAAGGCGAAATGGATGCTCTTTCTTTTGTGGAAGATAAAGTTGAATCTGTTGTCAGTGTTCCAAACGGAGCTACTCTTAATCGTCTTAATCTTGATTACCTCGATAACTGCATNGAATATTTCGAAGATAAGAAAAAAATTATCATTGCAGTCGACCAAGANGAAGCCGGTCAAAACTTACAACAGGAACTTATCAGAAGGTTTGGAGCAGAAGTATGCTATACACTTAGCTTCGGAGACCTCAAAGATGCTAATGAATATCTCATGGGCTACGGCGGTGGCATGCTCAGGCGTCTTGTTGATGAAGCTGNTCCTGTTCCTCTTGAAAATGTAATTACTTTAAATGATGTAAATGATGAACTTAAGGAATTTATTGAAGAAGGTTTTAAACCTGGGTATCAAGTCGGCCTTGATAACTTTGATAGCATATTCAGTACTTACACAGGACAATTCATCACCGTTACAGGAGTTCCTAGCAGTGGGAAGTCTGACTTTGTTGATAGAATGGTGGTGGGTTACCAAATGAAGTATGGATGGAAAACAGCATTTGCTTCACCTGAAAATAAACCAACGTTTCTTCACGCACATAAATTAATGCGTAAAGTGGGTAATTGGATGCCTAAGAAACAAGATATAGGTTCAGATAAGTGGAATGCTGTTACGTCATTAGTTAATGACAATTTTTATTTTATTGAAAACGAAAGATATGATCTTGATGCGGTCTTATCAAAAGGAGCGGAACTTGTTAAAAGGAAAGGTATTAAATGTTTAGTTATTGATCCTTATAATAAAGTTAAAATGAATGGTGCTAGCGCAATGAGTATACCTGANGCAACTATGGAATACTTAACTCGTGTTGAGGCTTTTGCTAAAAAATATGATGTGCTAGTTATTATTGTTGCCCATCCTACAAAAATGTATAAAAAAGATGATGGTACAATCGACGAACCGACTATGTATTCTATCAAAGGAGGNGGTGAGTGGTATGATGCTTCTTATCACGGTCTGCTTGTTCATAGGGATTACAATAATAAAACAGTTAANGTCAAAGTTCTTAAAGTTAAGTTTCANAATCTTGGCGAGAATCAAGCTGAAGCTCATTTCAAGTGGGATCATACAAGCGGTGATTACATACCATTTGAACAATTACAAGTAAATAGTATGCCATGGGAAGTGGATTAAAAAAGAAAACAAAATACAAAGGTTTAAACACAGGCTTTATGCCCAGTGAAGAACAAACAAAATGGTCTAGATATTGTATTGATAATAATATAAGAATAAGTCCAGTACCAACACAGAGAGGAATGCATCCAGAAGAATGGCGTATTGCTATTAGTGTTGGGCCATATAAACGCGGAGAAAAACCATATTTATCTCCTAATGTATATACAGCAGATAATATATGGCAAGAATTATATAATATGAAGAAATATTATTACGATAAAAGATGATTAATATAGAAGAAGAATATTTAGGTTTATTATCAGGAGTGTTATATGGAGGTGCGGAAAAGCCCGACAGAACAGGTACAGGTACTAGATCTGTATTTGGTAGAATGATAAGACACGATATGCGTCTTGGATTTCCATTATTAACAACTAAAAAAATATATTGGAAAAATGCTTTGGCAGAGATATTATGGATCGTCAACGGTCGTACCGATATTGCTTATTTGCATGATCACGGTGTTAAGTATTGGGATCCCGATTACAAAAGATCTGGAAGAAAAGATGGTACACTTGGACCTGTATATGGTGCTCAGTGGCGTAATTTCAATGGTTTTGATCAGTTTAGAGCCATTATTAGAGAACTCGAAGAAAATCCATCCTCTCGTAGACTTGTGCTATCGGCGTGGAACCCTGCTGATCTTGCTGATATGGTACTTCCTCCTTGCCATCACGGTTTTCAGTTATATAGTGATGGTACACACTTAGATCTTTTATTATCACAAAGATCTGCTGATTTGTTTTTAGGATTACCATATGATATAGCTATGTATGGCTTTTTAATTACTATGATAGCTAAAGGTGCATTATTAAAACCTAGACATTTAACTATAAGTTTAGGTGATTGTCATATATATAACAATCATATTGAACAAGTAAAAACTCAATTGTCTCGTGAAATGAAAACATTACCTGAATTACATTTACATACAGGTATATTTTTTGGTGAAAGAGAATTGCCGGATTCAAAAAGTTGGAATTTAGTTATTCCAAAGTTTGATGATTTTATTTTATTAAATTATGAACCACACAATCCTATTAAAGCTGAATTATCAGTAGGAACTTAAATTAAAATTATGAGATTACTTTTATTATTATTACCTTTTATTTGTTTTTCACAAATAGATTATTCAGGTGTAAATCAAGTTGATATTACTGATGATTTATTTTATGAAGAACCACAAATAGGAACTGTTATAAGAACATATAATCCTAATCCTTATAGTTCATTTATAAATCAAGGAAAAATTATAACTTCTTTTGAAGCTGATTCAGACTTTGATGCTATCATTGAAGCGCAATGGAAAACTGATTTTATAATTAGGCCCGGAGAGCAGGTTAAAGATGCTTTAGTTAGAGGTCAAACTAAATATTATATTATTAGATGGGAGCAGTAGAGCTAAGTAAAGGCAAATATAAAATATATCATATTCTTGGTAAAAAAATTGGTTGTACTACAAACATACAAAAAAGAGTTGTAGAGGAACAAGGTTTTAAACCCGGTGAATATGAAGTTATATTTGAAACAGATGATATTAAAGAAGCTGCAAAAGCTGAAAGACAATTACAAAAAGACTTAGGGTATAAGGTTGATATAAAACCTTATGATAAATTATTTAAAAAACCTATGAGTAAAAAAGTTAATGTAACAGAACAAACAACTACATTCGCTATATCTAAAAAAGATATTGATGGACGATTTTTAGGTGATTTAAAATGGGAAACAATATATGGTAGTGTAGATATAAATGCAACCGATAAAATAGAATGGATATTAGATAATGTAAAAACATCTATGTATAATAATAATCGGTGTTATGTTTATAATAAAGCAATGCACGAAGCTGGTCCTTTTCAAACTTTTGATAAGCCATCTAAAGAAGTGGGTATAGGAATTATGGAATTTGATTTAATAAGAGACTGGGCTGAAAAAAGAGGTATATATGATAAAGGCGATGCTAAAACACAATATATAAAACTTCAAGAAGAATCAGGTGAATTAGCTAAAGCTTTATTAAAAGATGATCAAGCAGAAGTAATAGATGCTATAGGAGATATGGTTGTTGTATTAACTAACTTAGCACATATGAGAGGAATATCTATAGAGCAATGTATAGGCTCTGCTTATGAGGTTATATCTAAAAGAACAGGTAGTATGATTAACGGAACATTTGTAAAAGATGCGTGATAAAATTATAAAAGATGTTATCGANAAGTTCAAGGAACGAAGCGATGTAGGTTANAAAAANTATGGTGTTACTTTACANGATGATGAACCCAGCTTACATAAGTGGCTTAATCATTTACAAGAAGAGCTTATGGATGCTATTAATTATATTCAAAAGCTTAANATGGAAACCAGTGATGCTCTTGAAGAAAAAATACTAAAAGACTACGAAGAAGAAGATAGTTTTAGTAAGTATTCAAATCCAGAAAGGTGGACTGAAGATAGAACATGGTAAAACGTAGAAGCAAAAAGCGAGGTCCTGTTGTTGCTAAAAAAATATCTTATGATGGTATTAAGTTTGCATCAGGNCTTGAACGCTATACTTATATGGCNCTTAAAAAAGAAAAGTTATTTGAAGGATATGAAAATGAAGTTTTTCAACTTATTGAAGGTTTTAATTTTCAAAATATATCTTTTGAAAAACAATCTAATGGCAAGGGAGAATATGTAAACAGAGGTCAAAAAAAAATATTAGGAATCAAATATACTCCTGACTTTGTTGGGAAAGATTTTATAATAGAATGTAAAGGAAGAGCTAATGAATCTTTTCCTTTACGCTGGAAATTATTTAAATTATGGCTTACGAAAAACAAGATTGGAAAGACGCTTTACAAGCCGCAAAATCAAAAGGAAGTGGATCAGACGATCAGTTTGATCAAAGAAGCAAGAAGAAAGAAGCGCGCGTNATGTATACAAGGCGTATTTTAGAAAGAGAAGTTAAACAGTATTTAAAATCAAAAAAAGGTGCAATCAGATACAGAGATATTGATAAAATCGGAAGAAGACACGGATTTTACATTACGTGATCATTATAAAGAAAGAATAAATTTTCATATGAAAATGCTAATGTATTATTTAGAACAATGACAGGGTGGGAATTATCTTTAGGATTATATCCTGGATTACTTGTAGGTATAAGAAGTTATCCTGAGAAAACATTTACGGAGCATGTATTATATTTACCATTAGTAGAATTTGTATTAACAGTATATTATGAATAATATTAAAGAATACGTATTAAAACATTATCCTAAAAGGTTTAAAAATAAACCTGTAATAATAGAGGACTGTAAAAATCATTATAAAGTTTATCACAATAAAGATGCTAGTCCCTTAATACTTAGCAAAAATATATGAAAGAATCTAGACTATTAGAAATGTCNAATAAGATAGATACTTTAGGTGCNGCTATGAATAGAGTTGTAANTGAAATAGCAAANCTNAAAGATTTATCTATAGGNACAATGGAATTAATAAAAGAATTTCCGGATTACCCGGATGCTTTAGAAAAGTTAAAAGAAAGTTTAACAAAGAAAAAAGAAGAAAAATAAATGGGCTTATTTGAAGAAAGAATACCATATAAACCATTTGAATATCCAGAATATTATACTGAAGGGTGGCTTAAACAAGCACAGGCTTTTTGGTTACATACTGAAATACCTATGTCAGGCGATGTTAAAGACTGGAATGAAAAGCTTACTGCTTCAGAAAAAAATTTAGTAGGTAATATATTATTAGGCTTTGCTCAGACTGAATGTGCAGTATCTGATTATTGGACACAAAAAGTTGTATCGTGGTTTCCAAAACACGAAATACAACAAATGGCAATGATGTTTGGATCACAAGAAACTATTCATGCNGTAGCTTATAGTTATTTAAATGAAACACTTGGATTAGAAAACTTTGAAGCNTTNTTACACGANCCTGCTACGGCAGAAAGGTTTGATAACTTAGTTGCGTATGAAGGTAATAATCCTGAAGGTATAGGTAAATCATTAGCTATATTTTCTGCGTTTGCAGAGGGTGTATCTTTATATTCTGCATTTGCTGTGTTATATTCTTTTCAACTTAGAAATTTGTTAAAAGGTATTGGACAACAAATGAAATGGAGCGTACGAGATGAATCTCTTCACAGTAAGATGGGATGTCATCTATTTAGACATATGTGCGAAGAAAACCCAAAATTATTAAAGAACTGCGAAAAAGATGTACTTAAAGCAGCAGATACAATGCTATCAGCAGAAGAACAATATATTGATAAAATGTTTGAACAAGGAGATATTGAAAACCTTAAAGCCTACGATCTTAAACAATTCATTAGAAAGCGACTTAACGAAAAAATACATGAGCTCGGTTACAGCAACCTCGGGAGGTACTTTGAATATGACGATAAAGCAGCCTCAAACCTTGACTGGTTTTACCACCTTACAGGCGGGCATACCCATACTGATTTCTTTGCTGTTCGTCCTACTGATTATTCAAAAGCGAATGAAGGTGAAGACTTTAATGATATTTGGTAGTTTATTATTACTATTAGGTTGTTATAAAGAAGACGGTATTGACTGTGANTATGTAGNTAAGGNTTGTAANAATATATCNTCAACACAACAGGAATGTACATATTTAATTGAATGNATTAGCTTATGAGAATTTGTAACGTATGTAAAAAGAAAAAGAAAGACTCTAAGTTTAAGCATGAGCATAAAAAAACATGTATNCGNTGTGAGTTTAGATGGAAAAGATCGTTTTTAAGATTNCTAATTCATGATAGAAGATTGACNGCAAAAGAAAGAATAAGTAATAGGCTAGGATATATGGGTACGGCATTTATAATGATGTCACCCTATTTATTATCTTATGGTAACATAGGTGCAATAACTTATGTTATAGGAGGTGTATTATCAATGCCTCAAGTTTTTGTTGCTAAGCAATGGAACTTAGTTGCTGTTAATTTAAATGTAACAATAGGATACTTAATTTATTTATATTATTTATAATATGTGGAATAACGAATGGAAAAAAGGTAAAGACTATCCTTCTTGGGGTGATAATGATGTATATAAGAAAACAATAGGTGGTGGTTATTTATATAATGGTGAAACACCTAAAGAAGCTTATATGCGTGTATCTAAAGCGGTAGCTAGAAGATTATATAAACCTGAGTTAGCAGATAAGTTTTTTGATTATATATGGAAAGGATGGTTGTGTTTGGCTTCACCCGTACTTTCAAATACAGGTACTGATAGAGGTTTACCTATTAGTTGTTTTGGTATTGATGTAGCTGATTCAATAGCTGATATAGGCCAGAAGAATTTAGAAATGATGTTACTTGCAAAACACGGTGGGGGTGTAGGTATCGGAATAAATATGATTCGTCCTGCCGGTGCTAGAATAACAGGTAATGGAACAAGTGACGGCGTGGTGCCTTTTTGCAAAATCTATGATTCAACAATACTCGCCACTAATCAAGGGTCTGTCAGGCGAGGAGCTGCATCAGTTAATATCAATATTGACCATCCCGACTTTGAGGAATGGTTGGAGATCAGAGAACCGAAAGGCGATGTTAACAGACAGTCGCTCAATCTCCACCAGTGCGCTGTGGTCGGCGACAAGTTTATGCGAAGACTTGAAGCAGGAGATATTGAAGCTAGAAATAAATGGGGAAAGCTATTACAAAAGCGTAAAGCAACTGGAGAGCCTTATATTTTATTTAAAGGAAATACAAACAAAGGTAATCCTGATGCTTACAGAAAGCACGGATTAAATGTGCATATGACAAATAT
>NZAU01000135.1 GCA_002686215.1 Candidatus Woesearchaeota archaeon | reverse complement strand
AAGACATAATCCTAAAGAAATTAGTGAGCATGTTCCTGAAATTGTTAAAAATAGTTATATTGAATCTGAAAATAAAATATATAAAAGAGTTCAAAGTAATAGTTCACTCATAGAATTATATAATAAAACTTCAGATATGAGTCTTGAAGATATATTAAATGAAGTAAAAAAAGGTAATAATTTCCTTAGTTTTGGAAAGGGCTTAGTGGAATTATTTGATTACAATACAACTGAAAAAAAACCAATTCATAAAATAAATAAATCTTTAAATCCATTTAATGATGAACCAATTCATACAATTTATACAGAATCAAATGGAACTAATTCTTGGATTGGACTTGATGACGGCATTCTTAAGGTTTATACAAATGAATTTGAGAAAGTTATATCAAATATAAATTATAAATCAATAAAGATAAAATGAATATAGAAGAAACAAAAAATTTTGTAAAGAAAGCACATAAAAAACAATTAAGAAAATACCCTGAAAATACTCCTTATTACACTCACTTATTCAGAGTTGGAAATATTCTTTCGGAATATGGATTTTCTGATGAAGTTGTTAAAGCAGGTTTACTTCATGATTTAGTGGAGGACACAGATTATGAATTAGATTACATTAAGGAAAATTTTGGAGATGATATTGCAAAATATGTTGATTTTGTTTCAGAAGATAAAAATCTTCCTTGGAAAGAAAGAAAGTTAGAATACATAAGAAAATTATTTTCAAATGAATCTCCTGTAGAGAGTATAGCAATATCTATGGCAGATAAAATAGACAATCTTGAAGATTCAAAAAANGCACATGAAGAAATTGGTGATGAATTTTTTAAAAAATATATGGGTGATAAAAAATATCATATGTGGAATTATAATAATTACTTTAAAGAATTAGAAAAATATCTTTTGAATAAAAATAATNCATCNCTTAACGAAATGTTAGCTCGATTGAAAAAAGTCTTAAAATATCTTAATAATAATTAATATGAAAATTTCTCAAACAATAAAATATTACAAAGAAGGTATGAATAAATATGATAAAGAGAACCCGTCTTCATTNAAAGANAGATTAGATCAAGTATATGANGAATTTGAAGAATTAGTTGAAGACAAAAATATNGAAGAATTAATNGATGTAATTCATACCCTTGGAAGAGTATTTCATAAACTAACTGGTTTACATTTAATCTCCTATTTAGCTTGGTCAACTGTAAAAAAACATGCTAAACGATATAAAAATCAAGGATGCATACGTTCAAGAAGAAATTGTGAAAAATATTGTATTCATATTTAATTTTTTATTTTATCAATGAACATCTTCCAAGTATTGATTCCGCCCCATAAAAGATATAATGCAAATAGGCAGATGAAATACATTCTTGGAACTGATGCGCAGGTAAAAAATCCTAAATAAACTAATAAAATTGAATAAAGTCCAATAAATACAGAAGAAATAACTAAAAATGTGCTGTATGCTGCCACATTAAATCTGGATTTAATGTCAAAGTAGTTACAACCGCAGTGATTTCTCATTACTATAAATGTTAATAGTAATAATACAACTAACCAGCTATAATCGACATGCATAATTATATATGATTGTCAGATTTATAAACTTTAGTTCTATTTATAAGATTAAGTTAGTAACAAATATATGGCAAAGATTAGTGCATTTTTACTTATACAAACAGAAGTTGGATCTGAAAGGAATGTTTATGGAAGACTTTCTCAAATTGAAGAAGTTGATTTTTTATATGAATTATTTGGTGAGTGGGATATTATTGCAAAAGTAGATGTTGAATCAGTTGAAGCACTAGATGGATTTATATCAGATAACGTAAGAACCATCAATGGAGTTAAGCTTACTTCCACAGTAATAATTTCCAGATAATTTATTAACTACAATAATTTATTTTAATATGAAATCAAAATATTGGGCGGACCAAATAGCAGACAAATTAATTAAAGATAGACCTAAATCAAAATATGTAATTGCATCAGGAATAACACCTTCTGGAACAATACATTTTGGAAATTTCAGAGAAATAATTACAACGGACCTTATAGGTAGAGCATTGTTAGATAAAGGTAAAAAAGTCCGATTTATTTATTCTTGGGATGATTACGATGTTTTTAGAAAAGTTCCAGGAAATATGCCAAAAAAAACTATACTATCTAAAGAATTAGGTAAACCTGTTTCAAAAGTTAAAAATGTATTTGGTTCAAAGTATGATTCTTATGCAACACATCTTGAAGCTGAACTAGAGGAATCCGTCAAACTTGTTGGAGTTAACCCGGAATTTATTAGACAAGGTAAAAACTATCCAAACTTAAAATACGTAAAAGGAATTAAGAAAGCCTTAGAAAAAAGAAAAGAAATTGCNGAAATACTAAATAAATACCGAAAAGAGCCACTATCTAAAAACTGGTTTCCCTTAACAATATATGATCCGGATACCGGATACGAATCAAAAAAAATAATTGATTATGACAACAAATATACAATAACTTATGAAAATAATGAAGGTAAGAAAAAGGAAATAAATTTCAAAAAAACTCCGGGAGTTAAACTTCTTTGGAAAACAGATTGGCCTATGAGATGGTCACATGAAAAAGTAGATTTTGAACCGGGAGGCAAAGATCACTCAACTTATGGTAGTTCATATACTGTAGGAAAAGATATTGTAAAATTATTTGGTTGGATTGCGCCAGAATATGTAATGTATGATTTCATAAATATGAAAGGAAGTAAAGGAAAAATGTCATCTTCAAAAGGAAATGTTCAATCTCTAAAAGAAGTATTAAATTATTATACTCCNGAACTAGTTAGATATACTTTTGCTGGAAGAACACCAAAGACCGAAATATTTTATCCAATGGACGAAGGAATAATAAAACACTATGAAGATTTTTATTATACTGAGCGAGTTGCGTATGGTAAGGAAAAAGTAAGTGAAAAAGAAAAAATTCAACAAGAAAGAGTATATCGAATGTCTCTGATAAATAAAATGCAAAAGTCTATGCCTATTCAACCATCGTTTAAACATACTGTTGAATTAATGAATATTTTTCAAGGAGATATAAAAAAAGCAATTGAACATATAAAAAATAACGAAAAAATAACGAAAAAATCTGACTTGGATAGATATAAACTATTACTTCAATGTTCGTGGAATTGGATTAATAATTTTGCGGATGACAAATATATTTTCAAGGTAAATAAATCTAAAGTTAAAATAAATTTATCTAATAATCAGAAAAATGCACTAACTGATTTATCCAATGTTTTAACAAATAAAATAACTGCCAAACAATTATTTTCTGAATTTCCAAAAATTATGGATAAAAATGAATTAAATGCAAAAACATTTTTTCCAGTAATTTATAAATTGTTGATAAACAAAGAAAGAGGACCTCGACTTGCACCGTTTATTATTGCGATCGGAATAAATAATGTAAAAAAATTAATTAATCAATAATATTTTTTATTTCAAATATTGCAACGGGCATTTCTATCTTCCAATTTGTAAGTACTTTAGGAGATAATTCTCCAATAATACCAATTGATTTATTATCTACAATAACTTCTGCGGATCTACCAGGTATGAAACTAGGATAATCTTTTGAAACAAATTTAGGATTTTTACCATAATTTGCCAATATCGTTATCAAAACAGATTTTACATTTGTAAATGTGACGTCTTTAGAAGATTCTGCATAAACCAATTTATTAATATCTTCTGTACCAACATCTTTTTTCTTATTTAGTTTGATAACCTTTCCGTACTCGAATACTTTTTGAGGATATTCAACTTTTGTATTTTTAGATAAAAATTCTACAACGGATGGTATTAACCAATTTCTAAAAACGGAATAATTATATGAAACTGGATTGAGTATTTCAACAATATTATCTTCTTGACAGTCCATATTTGAAAATAATACATTTTTATTAGATAACATAAATGTGGATATTTCTTGTGCTCCCGTTCCTGCCATAAGAGTTCTTAATTTTTTTTGTCTAATTGAATGATCATTTAGTTTACCGATTGTATTTAGAGTGGGATATTCCGGAATTAAATTTGAATATCCGTAGGATATTATTAGATCTTCAACAACATCTATTGGGTGCATTATATCAATTCTATACGATGGGTATCTAACTGAGATTTTACCAGATTCTGTAACTGGAATTTTATCATGATCATATCTACTTCTATGTAATAAATTTGAAATATCTTTGTCTGAAATTTTTTCTCCAAAGACATCATATATTAGTTTTTTAGGAACTTCAATATATTTTTCAGATAAAATAGGAGTTATAATTGAATTTTTATTTCCGTCAGATATTGAAACTTGCTCAATTTTTCCGCCTCTATCTGATAACGACATAGCAAAAATATTAAGCGCAACTTCAACATTTTTCATTTCTAAACCAGTTATCTCAACTAACAGATTTTTTGTGTTAGTTGTTACTCTACCGGAATATTCTGAATTAATTATTGGCGGAAATGAAACAACTTTTTCATTTGCATCGATTAATATTGGATATCTTTTAAATTTCTTAACTAAATGTCCAAATTCTATACCTTTGGGATGTTTTGATATAATTTCATTTAAATCCATGTCTCTATTTCCGTCCAAAGGTTCAAATTTAATTTTACTTGGTTCTTCNGCAGTATAAAGTAATGGCCAAGTTATGTTGTCCAACTCAAATATACCTATGGCAACNTCTCTTCTTTTTCTACCNAANGTACCTGCTATTTTTTCTTGAGCTTGAATTAATTGTTTTAATGTAAANTCATCAATCTTNATATCCNTNCATACAAATGCTCCGATNTAAGGTCTAACATCNTTAACTTTTTCAGAAATGTTAATGAAATATTTNTTTGGATTTTTAAATTTATATTTTGGACATCCTTGATTTTTTGTATAATGNGCTCTAAGTTCNCTTGCAATACCTTCAACATTCCATAGGTCNGGTCGATCAGTGGATTTAATCTCCACTTTAATATTATGACCGTCTACGTCTTCAATTTCGCCTTTTACATGAGTCAAAGCTTCTTCTAATTCTTTTACTGTAAACTTCTTACCAATTAACTCTTCTAAATCTTGCTTNTGAATATCAATTGTTGGCATCTTTTACCTCCCTTAACCACTTCAAATTATCGCTAAATAATTCTCGGATATCTTTACTTTTAATTCTTTGTTGAAACATTCTGTCAACACCTAGACCCCAGGCAATTACTGGTTGAGTTATACCTAATGGATGAGTTAATTCAGGTCTAAAAATACCTGCCCCGCCAAATTCNACCCATTTGTTTAATTTTTCTGACCAAACATCGATTTGAACACTTGGTTCTGTAAATGGGTAATAGTCTGGTAAAAATCTAATTTTTTTAGCNCCTGAAACTTCTTCNGCAAATTTTTTCAAAATACCCAATAAATTTTTGAAACTTAATTCATCACCGATAACAATTCCTTCAAGTTGATTAAATTCTATAAGATGAGTTGCGTCCAATACGTCGGGTCTAAATACTCGTCCAATTGTAAAATATTTACCNGGTATTTTTGGATTACTTGACATTTTTCTTGCAGATACTGAAGTTGTGTGGGATCTTGGCATTAATGATTTTGCAATTTTTTCTGACCACTTGTAATTCCAACCGGTTGAATCTATGTCTCCTCCCGTTTCATGAGAATTCTTTACACGTTCAACCAATTTTTTATCTGTTAATTTACCTTCTTTTGGATATTTTAATTTATATACGTCAGTCCAAGTTCTTGCNGGATGATTTTGAGGTTGATATAAAGCATCAAAATTATAGAATTCTGTATCAATTATTGGACCTTCCATTTCTTCAAAACCTAATTGCATTAATTTTAACTTTAATTCATCTAAAAAGTCAAGATATGGTTGTGTTTTTCCAATATGTAATCTTGGAACTGGAGTTTCAACGTCATATCGTCTAAATCTTTGAGATTCCCATTTTCTTGATTTAATTATCGAAGGAGAATTTAATTCTATTCCGGGAGTTTTAGGTAGTTCTAACCTAATGTCTTTTCCTAGATCTGTTAATTTTAATTCAAATTTATTTCTATTTTGAATGGATAGTATTTTTTTCCTCTTTTGCAAAACAACAAAAGCATAATTATCTTCTTTAGATAATTTACTTATATCTAACTCCGATTTCCCTATTTTATTAATAAATTTTTGTTCCGGTGTTTCTTTAATTGATTTATTTTTTGAATTTAATGATATGATTCCTTTTTCAAAATTAATTATTCCAAGTTTCTTTAAATAGCCTATTGCAAATTTAGATCTATCTGGATTTAATTTTTGATTTATTTTTTGAATAGTTAAATCTTGTTTTTTTAATAAATCGATTAAAACTATTTCCGGTAATTTATTCTTGTATGCATCCAAACCGTTTTTATCAAGTAAAACAACTTTTTTCTCCGATTTAATTATCTCAACTAATTTTTTATTTTCTAAATACATAGCTGAACGCATAAATTCTACGTTTGATAAACCCTCAACATTAGAAATTGTGTTATTTCTTCCAAAACTATTTAGAATCGTTATTTCATTTTTCTGCAATGATTGAGCTAATAGATTAATATTCATAATATATACCTCCATATAAGTTTAAAATTATTATCAATTGAAGAGGTAACCACATCGCATAGTATCCTATATAAAAAATATATATAATGTTTGCGTTAATCTTATAAAGGTAAAATATTCAGAGTATTTAGGTTCCAGTGGCGTAGTCTGGTAGCGCGCACGACTGATAATCGTGAGGTCGCAGGTTCAAATCCTGTCTGGAACATTCTAATATTTTCCGCCGCCCAATCCAAATTTTGGACGAGTATTATTCCAGATTGTCATTCGTTCATATTTAATAATTAAATAAATTAAAATCCAAATTAATACTGCAATAACTTTAGTTACCATCTTCTATAAAAATCTTCGTCCTCAATTTTTTTTGGCAACCAAACTTCATCATCATCAACAGTATTCACTGTTTTGAATATATCGTCGTATATATTAGTTTCTTTTATTTCTTCTTTTACATATTCATCATTTAGAATTTTATCAATTCTAAAATCGTTAAACTTCCAGTAATGTATTCTCCATTGTCTACCATCAGGTAAAGTTGTTTCTTCAGCCTCTGTGTCCAAAATACCTAAATCTTGCAATTGATAAAAAAGATTTCTGTCGTTAGGATCCAACATATTGTCAATTATTCTATTCTGGTAACCAAAGAAACCTAAAATATGATCTG
>NZAU01000134.1 GCA_002686215.1 Candidatus Woesearchaeota archaeon | reverse complement strand
ATTAAATCATCTCACTACTATCTGTTCTGGGGAATTTGCACTGTTGCTGTTGTTGCAGTACAAATCTATGTTGGATCAGGTTACCGTCAAATGTCTGAATCTGTAAATTATGCTGTGGAGAGTCTAAAATGAAATTTCTTTTACCACTTTTTGGATTGATGATTGCAACACCTGCTATTTCTGGAGGTCCTGCTTATGGTCATGCAAATCATGGTCATAGGCATGGACATCATCACCATCATGGCAAGACACACAAGCATTATCACACCCACTTCAAAACAGGTGTGACCCACACTCATAAGCATAGGCATGGTCATGGACATGGGCACCATGGCATTAAGCACTATCATGCAATCCCATCCTGGTTGTTCAGAGTTACAATCCACTAATATGAAATCTTTGAAAACACCTCTTCGTTATCCTGGTGGAAAATCTAGAGCACTAACAAAAATCTTTTCTCATGTGCCTGATCTTTCAGGATATGATGAATATCGTGAACCATTTGTTGGTGGAGGATCAGTAGCAATTCATATCTCCAAGATGTATCCCAAGATGGACATCTGGGTTAATGATCTCTACCCTCCACTGGTCAATTTCTGGCAACAACTGCAAGCAAATGGTAAGAGGATGAGAGACAAACTTACTGAATTGAAGTCCAGGTATCCAGAACCTGCATCAGCAAAGGGATTGTTTCTTGAATCTAAGCAATATCTTCATACTAGTGAAGATCCATTCTGGACAGCAATCAGTTTTTATATTGTCAATAAGTGCTCTTATTCTGGTCTGACAGAATCATCATCTTTCTCAAAGATGGCATCAGACAATAATTTTACACAAAGAGGAATTGATAGACTTCCTGCTTTTTCTCAAATTATTAAGAATTGGACAATTACTAATACCACATATCAAGATGTGATGTTTGATGAGCAATCAGAAAGAAAAGCATTCATCTATCTTGATCCACCATATGATATTAAGGATAATTTGTATGGTAAGAAAGGAGATATGCACAAGGGTTTCAATCATGATGACTTTGCCAATGATTGTGTCAATTGCACCTTTGATTCAATAGTGAGTTATAATTCAGATCAACTTATCAAAGATAGGTTTGAAAATTGGAGTATGGCAGAATTTGATCATACATATACTCTCAGGTCTGTTGGACAATACATGAGAGAGCAGAAAGACAGAAAAGAACTTCTACTTTTTAATTATGGAACTGAAAGACTGGCTCAACTCAATTAATTTTTCTAAGGAAGATCTGACTGACCATACAAAGGAATATCCTCCTTTTATTGTCAACAGATGCATGTCTGGTCACATGGATACAATCATGTATGCCAATGAAATGAATAAGTATCACTTCCTAGATAAGGACATCCAGTATAACTTTTTTATAAATATTGTCAGGAAAAGGAAGAGATTCTCTCCTTGGATTCGTAAAGATAAAAATTCTGATTTAGAGTTTGTCAAACAATACTATGGATATAGTACTGAAAAAGCATCTCAGATCATGAAAATCCTATCTAATGAACAAATTGAATTTATCAAAAAACGACTTGACAAAGGTGGAAAACAATGACTCAAACAACTGAACCTCAGGTGAATTGGTCTCAAGATAAAATGATTGAGGTCAGATTGAATGAACCAGATGATTTCTTGAAGGTAAGAGAGACTCTGACAAGAATTGGTGTTGCTTCTCGCAAGGAAAAGAAACTTTACCAATCTTGCCATATTCTACACAAGCAGGGTAAATATTACATAGTTCACTTTAAGGAGCTATTTGCCCTTGATGGGAAGTACGCTAATCTTACTGTCAATGATGTTCAGCGTAGGAATCGTATTACTCGCCTGCTTGCTGATTGGGGTCTCATCTCAGTTGTAAGTGAAGATACCATCCTTGACATTGCACCACTGAATCAGATCAAGGTGCTGCCTTACAGAGACAAGAATGAGTGGACTCTGGAGCAGAAATACAACATTGGTAAGAAGGGAAAACAACAAGAAGAGTCATAATACTGGGGGGTTTTCAACACCCTCTTTTTTGTGTTTTCTGTTATAATTAGTATTGGATGCCTTAGGGGTCCACAAATCACAAACTCGCTTACAAAGGAGCTACTATCATGGGTAACCTCGCAAGATATGGTGCGTCAGATCTCCCCGCACTTCTAGATCGCATAAATAAACATAGTATTGGCATGGATCAATACTTTGATAGACTGTTTCAACTACAGGAAACATCATCAAATTATCCCCCGTACAACCTAATTCAAGTCAGTAGCACGGAATCGCTCCTTGAGTTAGCATTAGCAGGATTTAAACCAAAAGATGTCAAAGTCTACACAGAAGACGGCAAACTATTTGTTGAAGGACAAAAAGATGACGACTCAACAAGCCTTGAATTCGTCCATAGAGGATTGGCTGGAAGATCTTTCACCAGAGCTTGGAGCCTCTCAGATCAAACGGAAGTTAGATCAGTTGAATTTGAGAATGGGTTGCTGACCATTAAACTTGGCAAAGTCATCCCTGAGGCACACAAGCGTAGAGAGTGGTTCTAAATACCACTGAATATCGTCGTCGCATGAGGGGACACTGGCAAAATCCAGTTGACTCCCCTCTTTTTTCTTGCTATTATACTTGAAAAGGAGTTAGTATGACTGTCAAATTAGCACTACTTAAATCTGGTGAAGAGGTCATCTCTGATGTTGCAGAGATGGTTGTTGAGGAGAAGGTGGTTGGATACATCTTCAATTATCCTTATGCAGCAAAACTCTTTGGTGGATTGAAAAAGGGTGAGAAGAATACTATTCAACTCACTCCATGGTTGCCTCTTAGTAAAGATGTGAGCATTCCAGTAGCAATGGATTGGATCATTACTTTTGTGGAACCTGTGACCAAACTAAGTGAAATGTATTCCCAAGCTATGGAGGATTATGGAGTTAAAAAACCTGAAGTTGATACTGCTGGTGAACAACCAGATGCTGCTGACGCAGATTGATGAAGTATCTACAGAACTGGGAGAACCAGATTGCAAATTGACTGAACCATTTATATTCAATAGTGATGAAACTGTTGAACCATGGTTGACAAAGTATACTGGTCAAAATCAATTCATGATTCATTCTGATAAGATCTTGACTATTACAGAACCAAATAGTAAACTGAGAAAAAAGTATGAGGAACTCTTAGATTAATGGCACTTTCTAAATCAGTAGAAGACTCTTTGGCAGAGGCAGAATCTAATCTTAGAAATGCCCTTGCCTTTGCAGCACGTCAGGAAAGACCAGTAGTCTGTGGTATGATTGCTGAGATGATATCAAAGATTGATACTCTTCAGTCCATGGATTCTATTCTGGACAAATTGGAGAACAGAAAACCAGGAGATAGTGGTTTGTTTGGTTCCTTTTTTAATGATGATGAAGAATGAAGTTTTACACCAATGTCCAGATGATTGGAAACAATTTTCTGGTTCGTGAATATGAGAATGGCAAAAGGACAATGTACAAACAGGATTACCAACCAACCCTGTTTGTAAAATCTAAAAGAGAATCAAAATGGAAAACACTTGATGGTGAGAATGTAGAACCAATTCAACCTGGTACTGTAAGAGATTGTAGAGAGTTCTACAAGAAGTATGAGGGAGTAGATGGATTTCCCATCTATGGCAATGAAAGGTATGTGTATCAATATATCTCAGATAACTATCCTGAGGAAGAGATCAAGTTTGATATTGGTAAGATCAAACTGGTGACAATGGATATTGAGGTCCAGGCTGAGCATGGATTCCCTGACCCTGATTCCTGCTCAGAGGAGATGTTAACCATCTCTATTCAGGACTATACAACTAAGAAAATCATTACATGGGGTAGGCACCCATATACACCAACTCAGGACAATGTGACATATCATTATCATGAGAATGAGGATGATATGTTGAATGCATTCTTGCACTACTGGTCACAGGATGTGCCTGATGTTGTCACAGGTTGGAATGTCAGACTGTATGATATTCCATATCTTTGTGGAAGAATACAGAGAGTTCTTGGTGAGAAGAAAGCAAAGATGCTCTCACCTTGGGGGATGGTTCATCAGGATAAAATTTACATTTCTGGTAGAGAATTCAAGATTTATGACATTGTTGGTCTTACGACTCTGGACTATCTTGAACTTTATAAGAAGTTCACTTATAAAGCACAAGAGTCTTACAGACTGGACTACATAGCACAGGTAGAGCTGGGTCAAAAGAAACTTGATCATAGTGAATTTGATACCTTCAGGGATTTCTATAGGGGAAACTGGAAGAAGTTTGTAGATTACAACATCATTGACGTGGAACTTGTTGACCGCTTGGAAGACAAGATGAAACTGATTGAGCTTGCCTTGACCATGGCATACACTGCCAAGGTCAACTATCTTGATGTGATGTTCCAGGTAAGAATGTGGGACACTATTATTTACAACTACCTCAAGAAGAAGAATATTGTCATTCCTCCTAAGGACAGAACTGATAAGGATTCAAAGTTTGCAGGTGCCTATGTCAAGGAACCAATTCCAGGAGTCTATGATTGGGTTGTTAGTTTTGACCTCAATAGTCTCTATCCTCATCTTATTATGCAGTACAATATCTCCCCAGAGACACTCATTGAGGAGAGGCATCCCAGGACGACTGTTGATAGAATACTTGATGAGGAATTAAACTTTCAGATGTACAGTGACTATGCAGTTTGTGCCAATGGTGCAATGTATAGAAAAGATGTGAAGGGATTCCTCCCTGAACTGATGGAGAAAATGTATGCAGAAAGGGTGATCTTTAAAAAGAAAATGCTCCAAGCAAAACAAGCATATGAAAAGACACCCACTAAAAAACTTGAGAAAGAGATTGCCAGGTGTAACAATATCCAAATGGCTAAGAAGATCTCTCTTAATTCTGCTTATGGCGCTATCGGCAATCAGTATTTTAGGTACTACAAACTTGCCAATGCAGAAGCAATTACGCTCTCAGGACAAGTGTCCATCAGATGGATAGAGATGAGGGTCAACAAGTATCTAAATAATCTACTAAACACAGAAGATGTAGACTATGTCATCGCATCTGACACTGATTCAATCTATATTAATTTTGGACCTCTTGCTGATAAATTTTTTAGCAATAAACTCAGCAATAAAATTGAGACTGTGGAGATCATTAACAAGATCTGTGAAGACAAGTTGGAACCGTTCATCGAATCCTCTTATCAAGATCTTGCGTCGTATGTGAATGCATATGACCAGAAGATGCAGATGAAGAGAGAGAACATTGCTGATAGAGGAATCTGGACTGCAAAGAAAAGATATATTCTTAATGTATGGGATAGTGAGGGTGTTCGTTATGAAGAACCCAAACTAAAGATCATGGGTATTGAGGCAGTTAAGTCATCCACACCTGCTCCATGTAGAACCATGATTAAGGATGCACTCAAACTAATGATGAGTGGGTCAGAGGATGATGTCATTGATTTTATTGATGATGCCAGAACAAAGTTCAAGAATATGAGACCAGAGGATATTGCTTTCCCCAGAACAGTGAGTGATGTCAAGAAGCACAAGAGTTCTGCAACAATCTATGGAAAGGGAACACCTATTCATGTGAGAGGAGCACTCCTATATAATCATTATGTGAAGGAGAAAAAACTTGATAACAAGTATTCTCTGATTAACAATGGTGAAAAGATAAAGTTTGTCTATCTCAAGAAGGCAAATCCCATTAGAGAAAATGTGATATCTTTTATCTCTGATTTTCCTTTGGAACTTGGAGTTGACAAATATATTGACTATGACCTACAATTTGACAAAGCATTCTTGGAACCTGTCAAGGTAATACTTGATGCTATTGGTTGGAACGTTGAAAAAGTAGTTAACCTGGAGCTATTCTTTGGATGAGAGATCAGAATACAATTGAAGATAATGAATCCAAACAAGAGAAATGGAACAGGGGACTTGATCTTTTCATAGAATCAGTGCTCAAACCAGATCCAAGTCTTAGGCAGTGTGCTCACAATCAAAAATGTTATCATGAGTTGATGGATGTTCGTCAGGACGTTCTTCAAAAGTTGAAAAGTATGAGGTGGCATTGATGGATTTTTTGAAAGAAATTGTAAAAGAGATTGGGGATGATTTCACCAAACTGGCATCAGATATTGATGACACTGAAAAATTTGTTGACACAGGTTCTTACATTTTTAATGGACTTGTGTCAGGCAGTATTTTTGGTGGTGTATCTGGGAATAAGATTACTGCCATTGCTGGGGAGTCTAGCACTGGAAAAACTTTTTTCTCTCTTGCTGTCGTCAAGAACTTCCTTGATTCTAACCCTGATGGGTATTGTCTATATTTTGACACTGAAGCCGCTGTTAACAAGTCTCTTATCGCAAGTAGGGGCATTGACTTAGATAGACTGGTTGTAGTCAATGTTGTAACTATTGAAGATTTTCGTAGTAAGGCATTGAAAGCAGTTGACATCTATCTCAAGAAACCTGTTGATGAACGCAAACCCTGTATGTTTGTCTTGGATTCTTTGGGTATGTTATCTACTGAGAAAGAAATCACTGATGCTTTGAATGATAAGCAGGTGAGAGATATGACCAAATCACAATTGGTAAAGGGTGCATTCAGGATGCTGACATTGAAGTTGGGTCAGGCAAATATCCCTATGATAGTAACTAATCACACCTATGATGTAATTGGAGCATATGTACCTACAAAAGAAATGGGAGGAGGTAGTGGTCTCAAGTATGCAGCATCTACAATCATCTATCTCAGTAAGAAAAAAGAGAAAGATGGAACAGAAGTTGTTGGAAATCTTATCAAGGCAAAGACTGCTAAGTCGCGTTTAAGTAAGGAGAACAAGGATGTTACAGTGCGTTTGTATTACGATGAGCGTGGTCTTGATAGATATTTTGGTCTTCTTGAACTTGGTGAGATTGGCGGACTTTGGAAAAATGTAGCTGGCAGATATGAAATTGGTGGAAAGAAAGTCTATGCTAAAGCAATCTTAAAGGATCCAGAAACATATTTCACCCCAGAAGTAATGGAGAAGTTAGATGAAATTGCCAAAACTGAATTCTCATATGGTAAGGGTCTATGACAATATTTTTCCAGAGGAGATGGGAAATGCTCTAGTTCAAACATTTGAGCACACTGAACATGGACAAGAATTTATTGATAATAATCATAAACCTTGTTTTACACAATTGAATATGAATGAGCATCATCCTGAAGTAGTGAGAATTTTTGTCAACTGGACCAGGATTGCTTATCATGATTATGTTCTTGAAACTGAAAACAAACATATTCCAAAGTTTCATCACTTGGAAGAGTTTAGAATCAAAAGGTATCTTACTAACAGAGAAGAGAGATTTGATGAACATGTTGATGTTACAGATTATCCTTCAGCAAAGAGAGCACTTGCTTTTTTGTTCTATTTGAATGATAATGATGGTGACACCTATTTTCCAGATCATCAATTGATTGTACATCCAAAGGCTGGAAGAGTTTTGGTCTTTCCTCCCACTTGGGAATATCCGCACATTGGATATTCACCAAAGACACAAAAGAAATATATCATGAGCACCTATTTGCACTATGGACAAAATTGAGTTCCTAATCCTAAAGAACTTACTCAACAATGAAGACTTCATGAGAAAGGTAGTGCCTTTTGTTAAGGCAGACTACTTTGAGGATAGTAATCAAAGATTGGTCTTTGAAGAAATTTTCAATTTTGTCTCTCAATATAATGAAGTTCCCACAAGAGAAATTATTTCTATTGAGGTAGAGAAAAGAAAAGATCTTAATGAAACCACTCTTAAAGAAGTTTCTCACTTGATTGGGTGTCTTGATGAGACACCTGTTGAGTATGAGTGGTTGCTGAATACTACAGAGAAGTGGTGTAGAGACAGAGCAATCTATCTTGCTTTGTTAGAATCTATTGGGATTGCTGATGGCAACAATGAGAAGAAGACACCTGATGCTATTCCATCAATCCTGTCTGATGCTCTTGCTGTGAGTTTTGATAATCATGTGGGACATGATTATCTTCTTGATTATGAAGAGAGATATGAGTTATATAATAAGAAAGAAACAAGAACAGAGTTTGATCTTGAGTATTTTAACAAGATTACAAAAGGTGGCTTACCAAACAAAACTCTTAACATTGCTCTTGCTGGCACTGGTGTTGGTAAGTCTCTGTTTATGTGTCATGTCGCAAGCAGTGTGCTACTCCAAGGCAAAAACGTACTATACATCACGCTTGAGATGGCTGAGGAGAAAATTGCTG
>NZAU01000133.1 GCA_002686215.1 Candidatus Woesearchaeota archaeon | reverse complement strand
ACTAATAATATAGTCAATTACCAGAATGAATGGCCACTACAGGAGGATGCATTCTATAATTACCTCATTGGAAAATATGGCAGTGAAGAGAAGATCTTCAATGTTCATCACTATGAGACTAAAGAAGTCAAATCATCACTTGGTGTGACTATTGTTCCACAAGGTTTAGAAGTGCCTTCAACTTATTCTGTGACATTCTATGATAATGGTCAGATGAAGACAGAGAGTTTATTGGATACTGTGACAAACTATGAGTATGAACAAAAGATACAGAATGAAAGAAGAAATATATTTTTACTTAAAACACAGTTTATAAGTGTTGCACTTGAAACTGTTGAAGATGTCCTTGCTAATCAATCAGGTAGTTCTCAGTATGTCTCTGATGAATTAACAAGGGGAGAAAATATAAGATTATATCAATAAAAAAGGTAAAGGGGTCAAAAAATTCTGGAGAAATTTTTTGCCCCTTTTTTAGAATTAAAGGTGAATTTTGATTTCACCCTCTTAACAGATTAATGTATGATGCTATCACAAGTAGTGTCAAACATATCTGATTGTATTTCATCATCAACTATCAGCAAGTTTAGAGAAGTAAGACATAGGATCATCGTCATCAGCAGTGGATGTTGATTCAACTTGCTTTGATGCCTTGTAAGAATCTTCAAGTTTCTGCATAACATCTTCTTCGCTGACAGACTTCTGTTCTGTTGCTGCATAGTTGTCATATTCAGTCTCCTCCTGTGCTACATTACGTGTTGATTTTGATCCCAGAACATAATCAAGACGCTTCTTCAGTTCATCATAGGTTTTGAACTGATCAGCAGCAGTAAATGCACTCAGAGAATATTGCTTCTTCCAAAGTGCTTCAAGGGCATCATCATCATCCAGGAGAGGAGCCTGACGATCAAACTCAGAGGAGTCATAGTTCCAATACCCAGCAACCTTCTTTAACTTCAGTTTGAAGTTTGCACCTTGCCAGAAGTCAAAGGGGTTAATAGGAGTTTCATCTTCAAACTCAGGTTGCATAGCATCCATGATCTTGTCAAAGATCTTCTTACCAAACTTATAAAGGAATACACCACCCTCATTCTGAGGATTGGCAGGATCTTTCACAACATAGATGTTTGCATAGAAAGAAAGCTTACGCTTTTGCTTACGAACAACATCCTTGTCAGACTCATTGCCACTGTTCCAGAGTTCACGATTGAGTTCTCCAACAGGATCTTTACCACCAATTGTGGTCAGTGAATTTTCAATATACCATCCACCAGGTCCTTGGAATGCATGAGAATACAGTTTCACCCAGGGGAGATCTTCTCCTTCAGGTGCTGGTAGGAAGCGAATGACTGCATATCCATTACCAGACTTGTCCATTTCTGGTTTCCAGAGGCGATCATCTGCCCCACTACCACCAGAATTATTCATTTTTTCAACTTCTTTCACCAACTTATTGGTGAGAGACCCAAGTGAAGATTGTTTCTTCAGGTCTGAAAAAGACATTGGATTTACCTCTTATTTGTTAGATTTGGCCTGTTCCCTTAGCTTGTGTGAGGGTTGGGTAGCCTCTTATATTCTATTAGGTTTGTGTCAGTTGTCAAGAATCATTCAAAGACTTCTTCATATTCTCAATCATATTAACCATATTAGAGAAAACATAATCAAGATTCACATTTGGGGGGAACCCAAGTTGCTTTGCCTGTGACAAAATACTTTCTTTCATTTTGACAGCATCAGGATCATCAGACAATGAAAGTCTAGTGTAAAAGATTCTCTGCCTCTTCAGCAGATCCTCCATCATTTCTATATGTTCTACTTTATCCTCTTTGCTCATGGATGGAAAGAGAAAGACAGATTTGTACACCTTCCCCTGAAGATTTTCAATCTCTTTCATTTCCTGCTGAACAATATCAGACTTAAAATAACTCATATCCCTAGAACCTGTTTAAGAATTTTCCTATAGCGTAACACATCAATATGTAGGAAGGATTTATACTTGTCAATTCTNAGTGAAAGAAAATCCCACACAGGATCATTCATTTTATTATCAAAATCTTTCTTGAATCCAAGNATGTTTTCAAGAATNATGAAAGTCTCTAATGATATGTTNTTCTGAAGAAGTTCTTTCACAAGNACAGGATGTTTACCATTCTCAATGTGAAATACCTCATCAAATTTNTGATTACTAAACAGTGTNTCTACCTGCTCNTTAAAGAGGTANGACATGGACTGCATCTTCTTCTTCCAGTCTGTGTAATAGTCTTCACCATTTCTTACAATCTCACCAATCCATAAGGACTCTGGATTATCACATGCTACAAAATTAGATACAAAAAACTCAATCACCTCACTATCATTTTTTTGTCTACTGAGTTTCTCAAAGAAATATCTATCTTTTCTTTTGTAAAAACTCTGCACAGATGCTCTTGACCTTCCACAATACTTGTGGTAGTCATACTTCTGTTTTGTAAAATGATTTTTCAATCCAAGATAGGACTTATATGCATCAAATGGTTTCACCTTGATCATTTATCTCTTCAAAATCAACAATTTCATCAAGTTTTACAACATGCTTATTGTCAATAAGATAGGTGTGTTCCCCATCAATCATACCCAAATACTTGAGTTGATCTTCAGGAAGATATCCTTCTCTTATTGCAGCAAGCATTCTGAGGTGTCTGAGTTCTTTGTAAGAAATCATAGTGGTAACTTAGCACGAGATGTTCTTTTTAACAAGTTCAACTCCATTGCTTCTGCTTTCAGTTTTTCCTTGAGTGGTTTTGAAACTAACTTAGGTACTGACTCAACATCCACATTGTTTTTCTCACAGAAAAAAATGATTGCATCCATGTACTTCATGCCCTTATTTTCAAGCACAGTCTTTTCAATCTCTTCAGCAAACTTTTTAGAACTGTAGAACTTCTTCTCTATCAGTTCATTAATGTTCTCTTCAGGCATAGGTTTGAAGCTTAAATTCAACAAACTCTCTAATGTATTCTGAGAGTAGGTTGATATACTTTCTCTTGTCGTATTGTTCATAAACTACACATTCTCCATTTTCACAAGACATTATGATGACAAACTTCTTCACCATTATACCAGTCATTTCATATAACATGCAAGCATATGCTGCACACTGTACATAATANTGCTCAATCCACTTTTCAGGTTTTGGTTTCTTNCTGGTCTTAAAATCAATCACAGCAAGTTCACCCTCATATTCAGCAATGCAATCAACTGTTCCAGCAACACCCAACTCTTTGCTAAAGAGTGCTTGCTCAATAGCATGAATGTTATCTATCTTNTCTANATCAGATTTAGCTTGTAGAAAGAGAAATTGNGATAGTGGTTGGACTTCAGGTAATTGNATATTGCGAAGATGGCACTCAGCAAGAGTATGCATGTCAGTGCCCCTGCTTGTGGATTGCTTTGTGATCTTGTTTGCTTCTTCATTACCTACCCTTGCTCTCCATTCTCTGAAGATCTCTCTGTTGTAATGACTAATGATAGATGTAATAGAAACAAGTTTATTTCCATCTGGAGTGTCATAGTATCTAACACCATCAATCATCTCCCTATCTAATTTAGGGTAATCAATCTCAATATGTTTGAACATTAGAGTCCTAATTCAAGTTTTGTTGTTATGTACTCTTTGACAAATCCACTTCTGCAGATATCTTCAGCTTGGAATTCAATGACATCAAAGGATGGCATGTTCTTCAAGATACGCATGAAATCAATGATGCCATTCTTCTCACTCATCTTAATAAGGTCAGTCTGAGTTGCATCACCACAGAACATTATCTTTGATCCTTCACCTACTCTGGTGATGATAGAGTCCAATTCATGGAAGTTCAAATTCTGAAACTCATCAACAATCAAAATTGAATTATCAAAGGTTGTGCCTCTGATATATGATGTGCTCCAGAAACTAATAGTTCCCTGTGCCTTAAGATTATTATACAGCATATCAAAAGATGAGTCATCAGGCATCTCAAACATATACTTTACCATATTCTTATATGGAATTTGATAGATGTCTGATTTGTCCTCATGATCACCAGGCAGGAATCCAATCTCTCTGGTAGGCACCAAAGATCTCACAATGTAGATCTTCTCATATTGAGTGTTAACATTCAATACATCTTGAAGTGCATTATATAAGGTAATGAATGTCTTGCCTGTACCTGCACACCCATAGGCAACCATATTTTGGTCTTTCTTGTATGAATTAAAGAAAATCTCCTGGTTGTCAGTCAGTGGTTCAATTTTCTTGGCATAATCAAGATTAATTGGTTTCTTTCGCTTCATTTGTCTATTACTCATTCCAAATGGGACTGGATTGGTGCTACCAATTCCTGAAGACTTTCCTCTACTCTTGGGCATAAATTCTAATTAAACAGGATTAACATTTGAACCTGGCATCTTAGATACCTTATGAAGAACATCATTCCAACCTGGATGTGACTTCTTCAGTTTATCATATGTTTCCCCTACTTCTCCCACGCCAGCACATCCAGCTGACCAATCTTTATCCCAATCAGGATTTNCATCTCTCCACTCACTGTATTTAATCATAGACATATGGAGAGTTTGTGTCTCTCCTGTCTTCATATTTTTCACTGGATATGTTGGCATATCAACCTCAATTGTATGTATATTTATTAAACCCAGTCAAGGGCACCCCCAATGATGGGAAATTGTTCAGTAAAGAGTCTCTTACACTCATTGGCAATGTCCATGTGCTCTTTCTGAGTTCCATTGGCAGATCTCAGATCAATATAGTGAATCCATGAACGAACAGATCCAGTCATGTACATTCTAGTTGGAGTTGCTAATGGTAAGACCATACGAGCACACTCCTTTGCTACACCTCTTTCAAGCATCTGTTGATACAGTGCCATAGAAGAGTCAAACAAAGTCTGCATCTGGAGTTCCAAATTTTGTTTAACAAATGGGTCAAGATCATCAGTAGAATTCTGACGATTCTTAGTGTCCTGACGTCTCAATTCTGGAAGAGGAACCTTATCCATCAACAGAGATGAATCAGCATATCTTTGTGAGAATTCTTGATATGTGAAACTCCTATGACGCAGAACTTGCGCAGCAATTGCTCTTGTNGTTTCTATCTCAAGAGTCATGAATGCCTGCTCAAAGATNCTCCAATGCTTGTGCTTGATGCAATACTTAATAAGCCCCTCAAAGGAATCATTGCCCTGGTTAGAAGGGTTACTGACCCTTGCACAGTAAGCAATGTGCTTCTCTGCATCAGGGGTGACTGATAGTAGTGTTACTTTCATTTGAAATTCTTCCTCACCTTTTTTAGTTCCTTTAATTCCTCTTTAATTTGCTGATAAGCATCCTCTGTTTTGATTTTGTTTGCCATTTCCATGGCTGTGATTATTTCAACTCTTGTTCCAAAATGTTGTAGTGCCCTTTCAAAACAATCTAATTCTTCGTACATTTTAACCTCTATTGAAGTATGCATTGAAATATGCACTGATACCANNGGATGTTTTATTACCTTGAGAAATCCAGGTATCAACACACTCATAAATGTCTTGAGTGCTGTAAGGTGCCTCCTCTATCCTTACACCTCCATATTTATTGAGTAGAATATTAAGGCATCCTGCCCTAAGTTTCATTCTATCCTCTGTATATCTCCAATCTTGGTTAGTCTGGGTATCCATCATCATCATTAAAAATTTCATCATAGTCAGAGATTGGAGCATAGTATGATGCTGGATCATCTAAGTTTTCTCTCTTGTCAAGGTATGCAGAAGTATCAGAGTATACTTCAGACTCTAATGCATCTACAAGTAATTTAAGATTTCTGACAATTAGTTTAAGTTTATCCTTTTCCATAGGAGAATATTTACTTGTACTAATTATAGATAAAAAAAGAGGACCAGTCAAGGTCCTCTAAAAACTTTCCAATCAGATATGCCATATGATTTAAGAAAAATCCATTTGGCATATGATACACCACGATATGTCAAAAGTCTAAAAACTTTTTCTGGATCATGGGTCTCTGGATTGTACTCTGGAAGATCATAACAAAGCTTGATCTTCAGCATTTGTCATCCCTCAGATTTTTGTAGAAGGACTATTTCACCATACCATANTGACATTGTCACAAAACAAGCAAGAGTGGTGACTGCTGTAAGTTGTAGTGCTCCCATAATTACCTCATTTGGTATAGGTACGACCACGATAGCAGAAGGTGCCATGAGGCTCCTGTCCTGCCTTACGAACTTCACACTTTACACCACGATATGCAGTGTGAGTGATCTGTGCGTCATGCAGAGCTGCTGCCTTGTTGAGTTGCTTCTTGATGATTGTAAGTGTGTTCATTGGTTTCTCCTGAAAGTAAGGGGTTTTAATCCCGTTCCTTCAGTCGTTTGCGTCCCATTTACACTCAGAAGTATAGTCCTGAATGGTTTCAATTAATTCTAACTTCCACTCTGCTTTCAGATTCTTATGCTTTTGGATCCTAAGGATCATAGCATCAGCATCTGAACATACAATAGATGAAGAAAGTAAAAATTCAAACATGGGATGAACGCTCCGTTCCGCGACTTACTTGCGTCCTGAGACTGAATTTTACTTCTGACTCCTGGATGAACGATGGTCTTATTATAGACCTCATGACTTATATAGTCAAGTTTGTATGTAACTTGTGATACAATTTTACTATTTCTACGGAATTATACCTTTGTCTTTAAAAAAGTGTAGCAAATCCTTCAAACTGCCCACATGTCTTGATCCGTCACTATCAATAGTGATCTGAGGATACTCTGCCTTCTCCCCAAATTCAGACTTGAATCCAGTCTCTGAGAAGTCTTGACCTACATGATAGACACTAATATCATGACCACTAAACTGCACACTTTTCAGCAGACTCTCTGCTCTCTCACACTCTTGATTGTCATTTGAGTAAATGATTGCTCTCATTAGTCTCTTTGTCTCCAATCGTCTGGTTTGTCCTGTTTAAACCAATCAACAATTTCATCTGCCCCATCAAATCCATTTTTGTGATTAGATGGATCAGGATCTCCAAGTCCCATCTTATTCAAAAAATCATCAGTGCTGCCCTCCTCAATTTCTGAGGTAGCCTGACGTCTTGCTTTATTTAACCAATCTCTTGCAGTTGTGTGTGCCTTTGCTAATTTCTCTGCCCAGATCATGTCCTCTAGGGGAACAGTCTCTTTATTAGCAATGAGCCTACAGATAGACTCTAAACGAAGTCTGTATGCAGTAGAAAGCATGTTAGTTCTTCCGAAGTTTAGATTCTAATTCTGAAGTCTTATTAAACTCAGCATATGCTGCTTCAGATCTGTCACCAAGAATACTCAGAATGTCATCACGAATTACGTCATTATCAACGTAGTCATCCAGGTATTTGTCAATGGCTTCTTTCAGGTATCTATACCTGTGCCACTCTGGTGAGTATGGTTTATACATGATGATAATAATACATGCTAACGATCATAATTCTATTTACCAAAGATGTCAACCGTCTCCTAACTTTTTGATAGCAGACAGGTTGGATCTTTCGGATTTCTTCAACTTCTTATATTGTTTAATAATTTTTTCAATCTCTTTTTGAGAGACACTCACCTTTAGTTCATCTTCCTCAATAAATCCAAGACCACCTTTCTCAGTTTCATCTTGCGAATCAACATAGTCGTTAATGTTATCTTGAATTTCTTGACGAATCAAAATATCAACTGCTTTTTTAAGGTCTTCGTCACTAGGTTTCATTTTCTTTTCTTTTGTTCTTTTGGTTTTACACCCCAAAGTTTTGGATTCATCGTACCATATCCAAAGTCAATCCTTTGGACCGCACCCTTACCATATCGATCATAGTACATGTCAAAGAGTTGAGATGTTTTCTTACATCGAGTAAGATCAATATACTCTACTCCATCGACAATATACCAA
>NZAU01000020.1 GCA_002686215.1 Candidatus Woesearchaeota archaeon | reverse complement strand
CAAAGAATGATATGTGGTAAAAATAACTACATTTTCACCAGCAGTTCTAGCAGTATTTACAAACAGATTGATTTTTTCTGCCTTTGTTGTGGAGAAGTGTGAAGTCTCACCACTGTGAACGTGCAGAATGTGAGCATTATGAGAAGGGGAAACCAACTCAAGAAACTCAGAACAAAGTTGCTCAGCAAGCAGAATACGAGGAGCAACAACAACAAAAGTTTGTCCGTGATGCCTGACTTCCATATTAGTAATGGCGTCATCAATCATACAAATAGTCTTGCCACCACCCGTAGGAATGATCACNTGACCTTTGTTGTTCTGCCACATCGCATTAACTGCTTCACGCTGATGGGGTCGCAAAGTGATGGTCAAGTGCCCTCCGTCTCAATACATGTATTATAGCAGAAAACCGCCCACCAGGAAACCCAGTGGACGGTCTGTCGATTGGTCCTCAGCGCAAGAGGCAATAGGTGCCACGCTGGTTAGGGTAGAAGTGAATCCGTCCATCATCACGCAACGCTTGCAGTTCAGCAAGAATTGTGCCGCGATAACTTTTTTCACTCTTGAATTGACTCAAAGCAAAACGATATGTGCGGATAGCATCATATGCTTGTTGTGCAGTGAAGTCTTCATTCACCTCGAAATTTTGAGTGAGAATCTGATAAGTAAGTTCCAGAAGATTTACTGATTCATACTTAACAGGTTCTTGAACTTTCTTGGTATTACGAATCGGGATCAATTCATCATAGCAATCGGTATCAACAATTTGAGGTGGGCGGGAACCAAGAACAAGATATTCGCGGAGATCCTCTTCACTATCAGAGTAAACTGAACTCAAATTGTCAAAGATACTATCAAGTTCATCCAATCGATTGTTGATAAGAGTTTCAATCTCATCAGCAGTATTGATGTTGGTAGTGTTTACATAGAAGTTCAAACGTGTCTTGATACCTTTTGCAGCATTTGCAAAGAAGGTAGGAAGAAAATCACGCAACCAAACTTTTTGACTCGCCTCAAACAAACGGTCAACAATTTTAGTAGTAACTTCAGCACCACCATCAAGAATAGCAAGGTTGCAGTTTGAATAAAAACGAACCACTTGAGGGCGAGTATAATTCGTCAGGAACGAATCTTTCACCTCAACGTTGAAGATATTCTTCTTCAAGTTGTGCCGTGTAAGTGCAGTTTCGTGAACTGCGAACATTTCAACCCATTCGTCAATCATCTCTTGGGTAACATCAATACCCTTCTCTTGTTGACGCTTAACCCAAGCAAGTCCCCGTGCCTTGTAGTCATCGTAGTTGGAAGAAGTGCCGTCAGGTTGTGGTTGCCAGAGCAAACCAACTTCATCCATAACGTCACCTTCATCGTAACCTTCGCTAACTTCATACACATCAACCAGCATGTACTTGTACCCATTTGCAGAGTACCACAACCAGCGATGATTGCCGTTGATGAGGAAGTTTTCAAGGTCACCACCCTCTTTCCGAAGCATTACGGGAGGAAGTTTGCCCAGTTTGTATCCCTTCTCAAGGGATTTGCCTACAGTATCAAGAACGCGACCATCATTACCGCGTTTACGTCCAGCATTCTTCTTGAGTTTGATGTCTTTTACGTCGACGAAAGTGGTGTAAAGATACTTGCAAGAAGCATATTGGGGTCTTTGATATCCACGAACTTCTTTTACTAGTTCGTTACGCTCATCCTCTGTTTTAGGGTGTGGGATGTAATCGCCAGGAATGTTGATTCCAAAACCTTTATCAGTCATTTGATTGTCTAGTTATGCAGTGTGCAACGTGGTGAGGCATCCCTCAACCACAAATGCAATATACGATGAATCTACTGCTTTGTCAACCCCCTGAACGATTAGAAGAACTTATCTAAAGATGCTTCACTAGGATCTGTGTTCGGTTCTGGTGGAGTGTAGTCCTTTGGTTTTGGTATCTTACCCAAACCATGATCCTCTAAACCAACTTCTTTATTAAAAGAATAATCATACTCTAATGCATCAGCACAAACATAATGCGGATGATTTGTATTAACACCAAGATTGATACACAATTCCTTATGATTATCTTCCATCATTTCGACTGCATACAACATATTGTTCAGAATATGTTCTTCAGTATGATATTCTAGTAATTTTTTCTTGAGTGCGATCAAAAAGTTTCCACATCCAGCAGAATTGTCAATAAAAGTGCTCTCTGGATCTTGTAGTAGTTCAATATCAATATCATCAACCATACTCTCAACAAGTTCCATCGGAGTAAAGACTTCTTGAGTTACTTTAATTCTTTCATCAGATCTTTCAATNGTAGATCCAACATCAATATTNTGTTTATTCTTTGCCATCACGTTCTTCGATACATTTAATATAAGTAGAGATTAAATCATTCTTTCCAAAATGATATCGACCATTACACTGACCTGCTGCTTCTCTAAACTTATCAGCAAATTCTACCATATTATCTACTACCTTAGGATCTCGAACTTTGATAAAGTGATGTCCTTTAGCATAGTGAGTAAAGTTTTCTGTTTTAACTCTACCACTAGGTCCACAACCATATTCACCAACAAATACATCTGCTTCTTCTCTTCTCTCGTAAGGAAGAAACTCAAAATCAGGATGTTCTCTCATCATAGGAATTTCACCAACTCCTATTGCAAATCTTGAAGTATTTTTTACTTTCCAGTATTGTTTTACAGCACTAATACCACCAGGAAAAGTAGAAGGATCGAGATCTTCATCAACATCACAGTGAAGATGTCCTACGATTTTATTTAAAGAAGAAGGTTTTCGTACTGAAGTAGGAAGAACAGCACGAATATCATCAGTATGCTCTGACAACTTATTAAGAAATCTAATAGCAAGATTTCCACCAACACCATATGGTGGATTAATAATAGCTAAGCTAAATCTCATATTTTTTCTTCAAACCTAACAAAGGTACTCTAGCAAGAGTAGAGCACCTTGTCAAGCCCCCCCCCCATATCAACGAGAATGAAATACGTTAACAAATGAAGGTACATTAAAATTAATAGTGTTTCCAGTTCCAACTTGTAAGAAGTTATTTGCCGCATTCGAAGAACTGACCGATGCTCCAATACTTACAGATGTGAAAGTAGTTCCTGAACCAATCTGACCCAACCTTACATATCCAGAGAGGATTGCTTGTGGAGAATGAGTTTCAATTCCCGATAAAGCCTTAAGATTGACTACACCACTTACCATTAAAATTCTTGTACTTGCAGATGGATCTAAACGTCTGAACTCAACATATCCACTTGCTGCATAATTTGTTCCAAAGAAAGGTGGACTTATATAATCAGGAGTGTCTATGACACATCCTAAGTAATCAGTCTCCGACCAATCCAATCTTACCGACGTAAATGTTGGGTTCAAANTTTGTACGTTTGGATAATGGAGCATAGTGCATCCATCATATCCGTCCGATTGATCATTAACTCTGAGTCTAAATCCTACCTGACCAAAACCAGTAGAAAGGTCAGTAAAACTTACTCTGGTTGTTGTTGACCAATCAGGAACTTCAAATGTAATACTTTGAGTTGTTGTAATCCCACTGAAGGCAGGATTCTCATGAAAACCAGTAGTTCCAACTCCAACAGCTGTTGGTATTGATGTGATACCAGTAATAGTTGATGATCCGAAAGAAATTTCATTATTAAATTCTGCACAATGATTGACGATTAGTTTTAATTTTGTTCCATCAACCTCATCCGTATATGTTGCACCTGTTCCTATTCTTACATCCTTATAGACGGTTAAATCTTCATCAACAAATACATTGTCTTTAAAAGTGGATGCAGTTCCAACAGTTAGAAAATCCTCTTCAAAAATTGTTACATCTGTTCCAATTGCGACAGTTTTGCCAATACCTTCACCTGAAATATTGATACCATTAAATCCACCTGCTTCAATTATATGTAATTCTCTTAAGGTGGTAATACCAGAATTTGAATTTAAATTCTGATTTGGATTAATTGGGAATGTTTGAGTTCCTCCAGTGAGTGTAAATGGAACACCGTCAGAATCGACAGTTAAAGAACCAGTTATAGAAGTCGCACCACCAATTAATGCACTTCCATTAACNTCTAAAGAATGANNATCTGCTGGAGCAGAANTTTTANNGATTGCTACTTTTCCTTNATTAGTAATTGNGAATATTTGAGTGTTGTCCTTTTTAAGAACAACTCCTCCAGTTCCACTGTTAGTTGAAACAACATTAAATTCAATATCCTTTCCAGAATGATTTTTTAATGATACAATATCTGTACTAGAATCATATTGTAATTCTGCTTTTTTAAGCGTACCACTTCCTAAAGAAACAGTAGCATCCATATTAACACCAGATTTTACATTAATCGTAGCGTTAGAGTTATTGCATATCTCAAACTCTTCAGATGGACTGGTAGTACCGATTCCAATNCTACCTGCTTTAATTACAGAAACNGCACTGTCTTCAGAGTATCCACCATATTGAGTTGAAACACCAGTTACAGAACCTACTTGTATATCACAAAGAGGATTTTCTGTTCCTATTCCAATATAAGTAGCTTTTAATCTCGATACAGTTGTAACCCCAACAGTAATATCTGGAGTTCCTGTTAATGTTTTAGCAGTTGATGCAGTTCCAGTAAGAGTTTCAGTAACTGTTAATGTACTGATTCCGACTTCACTAAATGTACTAATACCAGTAGTAATATTAATATTGGAAGTAATTACATCTGGTAAATGATCGTCTCCAATAACGCCACTAAGGTCATCAACATTAACTGTTCCTGAGAATGAAGATGCAGTTATGATTCCTGTTGCTTTTACATTCCCACTAGTAACTCCAATACCAGTTTCTCCAGAAATATTTGGATTTCCACCAACTGTAAGTTGATAATCTGCAGGTGCATCTGTTTGTATTCCTACATTTAGAGCAGTACTTATGCCATAGGCAGTTTCATTAACAACCCAACCAACTGTTGAATAACCAACAACGTTACTAATACTTGGAGAAGTTCCAATCTTTATGTTTGGAGCAAAAATTGTATTAGTTGCAGGATCAAAAGTAATTCCAGTTCCAATTAATACATCACCCCGAAATGTTGAAACACCCGATGCATCATATCCGGAAGCAGTTACAACACCAGAAATACTAGCACTTCCTCTCAAATCAAGATTATTTGCAGGAATGTCCGTGCCAATACCAATTAATCCATTCGTATTTACAACGAAGTTATCATTATCAACTTGTACACCATTACGAAAACTAAATGACTTCTTATAATTTGCCATTTTATACGTTTTTTAGTTATTTATCAATATCATTAAGTTTTTGTTCTAGACTATCAACCTTCGTAGAAAGTTCTTTAATCGCCTCTACAAGCAGTGGTACTACCTTATGATAATCTACTGCAAGATAACCATTATCTCTTGTTACAACTGCTTCTGGAAGCACCTGTTCAATTTCTTGTGCAATTAAACCAACATCATGTCCAGTCTTATTGGATTTTTCGTTCCAATCAAATGTGTTACCACTAATCGAAATAACCTTATTGAGTGGTTGTTCGATTGTATTAATATTATCCTTCAATCTTTCATCAGAAGTCCAGAATGCAGTAATATCATCAGTAACACTTAAGAATCCTGTAATAGTAGTATTTGTATTGAATCCAATTGAATTGGTAACCCCTAATACAGTTCCTCCCAAAGTCAAACTTGGGAATTCTCCATGTCCACCTAAAGTATTAGATCTTACTGTAAGAATACCGGAAGCAGGAGAAACACTATTATTTTCGAACTTAACTCCAGCAAATTCAGAACTTCCATTTACAGCGATTCCACCATTAATAACAACTGATTTTGCAATACCAACTCCACCGGTTACTACCAGTGCGCCTGTTGTTTCATCAATAGTTTCTGTATCATTATTAATTTCTAAATTGCTTCCAATAACTTTTACCTCATTGTTAAATGTTACTGGACCATCAAACTGGGAAAGAATTTGTTTAGATTTTCCACCTTCAACTTTAAGTCTTTCTTTGATTGTAATTTCATCAAAGATTGAACTTAATCTCGAAGGATCTTCGCCAGTTACTGTTGGAACTGGCGCATCAAAAGTTTTTTCTTCACCTGTTGCTGAAGTAACTCTCTTATTACCGATAAAGAAGTCACCATCGTTGTTCATACCAGTATAAACAACTGCTCCGCATGATTTTTCTTTTGATTGTGATAAGAATTCTTCTCTTTCAGTGAGTGATCTAACTTGAACTTGTGGAAGACCTGTTGAATAGTTTCCTGGACCATATCCAAGATATTCAAATGTATGACCAGATGCACGAATAATAGATGGTCTACGGAATTCTACAGGAATTGGTTTAATCTTCTTAATTCTGGATCCGTTAGTATGACTTGTTTTTTGAGTTCCAAAATAACCACGAATAACTGTAATTGTTGCAGGTGAACTGAAAGCACCCGAAATTCTCATAATTTCACCATCAATCTGAATATAATCACCCAATTTAAATCTATTTGGAATAGAACCAGAAGCAATAGATATTGTAAATGAAGACTCATCGACAATACCTTGAGTTAATGTTGCAATTTCTCCGGCATACAGAGAATTGGAGCGAATGCCAAAGTTTTGATTTCCTGCTTCACTTATTGCTTCATTAGCATCAAGAGCATGTTTGAGAACTTTTCCTCCATTAACACTAAATGTAGATACTGGATCCGATGTTTGTACAGTAAACGTATTGATACCAACCTTACTCTTAACAATATAAGATCCTACTTTATTATTGTTGGAATCTAAGATGGACACTCTATGTCCAGCAAGCAATCCATGTGCAGCACTGCAATTGAATGTAATAATATTATTTGTTCCAGAAGTGCTTATACTTGTGGTGGCGATACTCGTTGAAGGTTCATTAATATATAAGTACTGATCTGTAGTAAATTCGGGATCTCCTGCCGTCATTGCAACGGCAACTTGTCTTTTTCCAGGAATACTAGTGATGTAATAATGTCCATCAGATACTGAACCATCTCCAGTAATTTGAGCAATTGCATTTGTTGGATCTGAAATATTTGATGTTGCTACTGTTAATTCTGCCTGTGTTCCGGAAGAATATCCTAACTTAGAATCTTCTAGGNAATATGTNTCAGGNGAATATGCAGAACCCGAAGAAATAATATCAACTTCAGTAACATCTCCTCCTGCTCCAACAGTTACTTTAGCAGTAGCACCATTCCAATTGTCTAAAGAACTTTCATTATAGATCTTAACATTATGATAAGTTCCTGCAACATAAGTGCTTCCTCCTTCGCTTATTGTGACATCAACAAGACCAGAGAAACCATGATCTTTCTCCAAGGTAAATGTTGTGATACCTGCAGTATTATCTCTAGCAAAACCAGAGATATTTTTACCATGCTCAAATTTTGTTATGAAGTCATCAATTGCTTCTCTAGTGATACTCTTTTTAAGATCGTTAGTAACAACATCACCAATCGGTGATCTCTTTGCAAAGGATACTGATGCATTTGGATTATCATTCGGATTATCTCTATCATTTTCTGGATAAAGATTTACTACATTTTGACCGAAGTTTTCTGTAGAAAATTCTCCACTTGCAGTCTCAATTTTATTATTTGCTTTAACAGCATAGATATGATAAACTCCATCTTGAGTATCTTCGACATAATCAGATAAAATTTCATTTCTATAAACATAGAGATTTGTTTGCAAATCTTTGCGCTCAAATCTTGGAAGTGATATATCTCTAGTGTTTGCATTATTTTGGAATGTTTGAATTGGTTCAGTTACTGGACTGTGATTAACTCCAAATATATCAGTGGTTGAATATGTAAATTGATTTGTACCAACTCCAGTAACAATAAACTTACCATTATATCCTAAATTATCTTCAGCAGCAGTATTATCACCACTTTGAACACCTTTAATGACAACGGTGTCGTTAACGTTTAAGTTATGTGGTAAATCTGTTACTGCAGTAATTTCATTTGATGAAACGGAACATGTGCTGATAAATCTAGGATTTCTCTTGTAATCATATAAATGAACACCACCACTCTCAATTGTGGTTGCAGTAAATTCTGAAGTAGTTGGTGTTATTGAAATATTTGTGGAACTAGATTCTTGAATAACAAATCCATCTTCCGGATTTTTAGAATTACGTGCTTCTCTTGGAATTACGACTCTTAAAATATATACCTTCTCATCTAAACTTCTCGTATCTTCTTTTCTCTTAATAGATGATATTTTTGTTTTTACGCCAATTCCAACAGATCCAAGAGTAGCTATTGCAGTGTAGATATCACTGTTTGGTTCTGTATGAACAAACCATTTATTATTTGTAGGGTCGAATTGAACAGGAGATCCAACTTCTCCTGGGAATTTATCAGAAACTCTACTTCTTACGGTTATGTCAGTTCCACCAAAACAAGATTTGACAACATTATTTCTAGCATTTGTCACAGAGGTTGCCAATCTAAAAGTGGTATTGCTAATTCTTATAGCATAGTAAAGATTATGATCAGCTAAACCCTCTGGAATATTTCCAGTTTTACTAAAAACTAAAACTTTTTCTTCAGTATTAAAATTGTGGTCTACTGAAGAGGTGAAAGTATATCCATTTGCTGCTGATGGAAAACCAGTAATTGTAACTTCTTTAACAGAACTTGTTGCTCCACTTGCAATGCTAGAACCCAATGAGATTACATTATCGCACATTTGGATAGATGCAAAACTTACACCATATCCAGTTGTTGCACTGAAATCTACATATAACTTATCACCTTCTCTCGCACCAACTTTGTATCCTTGCGTAATCACTGGTGGAGGATTATCTTCACCTTCAAACCCACTAATATAAAGATGGCTTGAGATACCAGTAGTTGCTGTTGTTGGTACGTCGAGAGCAAACCAATCAATATTCTTTTCTTCTGTTACAATTGCTCTAGGTGGAATAATCGATGTTACATACGCATGATCATCTTTAGTAAATGCATCTGGTCTGAATCCATCAGAAACCAAGGCCATTTGACCAAAGTTTGAGTTTGAGTTTGTAATGGAAGCATCACCACCACTATTACATTCAAAGTGATGATGGAATCCAATAGCAAAAACAGAAACAATCTGCATAACAGAATTGTTACTNATTTTAATGTGTGCTGTTTCCCANCCAGTTCTNTAAANTGCTTCACTATCTAAGTGATANACTTNNTCTGGATTTGTTGANGNNGNNTTTNNNGAAAGTTCNGCACCTCTNTGAGTTNNAATNNNNATACCNTNATAATCTCTACCACTCTTANTATATTTTACAAATGCTCTATCATCNTTNTGGAGTGAAATTGCAGTGAACTGTGCAACAACCATNGAACGGAAACCAGTTGCCTTNNTTCCATCNGCGTGCATTCCGTTCATACCATAAACAGAACGCAANGAAATATTGAAGATATATGGAGATGCACCTTTNACAGTNTCAGTTTCAACAGTAACTGTNTCATNNCCANTNANNGNTNCAAAAGNTGCNGGCATCNNNGGATCTGGTGCNGGAATTGAATATGTAAANTGNGTNTTACTTTGAACNGCNGTTACNNTNGCAGAAATATTATANTCTNNCAGANANATCTCCNGNANNTCCNACACCATCAATTTTAATNGGAGTTCCTGCAGTTANACCATGNTCANNACNTGTNGTTACTGTAANNACNGAACTNGAATCTTGATCCNTCNCCNGANANAATNTTNNTAATTGAAATTGGATCTGCNGNAAATGCNCCAACAATTTCATANTCNGGTCTTTCNTTTGCAAATCCATCNGGNNCNGNTGGCCACTTTTCNNCAATATCTTCTATCTGAAGTTCCAGAACCAGAAGATTCTCCATAAGCATTTGACAACTTGGCATAATACATGTCAAGGTCAGTAATAGTATAATTAGTGCTCAATTCTTTTGGAATATTGACACCATCGGCATATTCAAAACAAGTTAATTTATGGTGAGAAAATGTTGGTCTAGCAATGTCCGTAAAATTGGTTGGACTTGTATATGCAGTTGTTGATTCCTTGGCATCAAAGATAGAAAACTGCCAGAAATAACAGTTACCAGTAATTCTAAAAATTGCAGTTTTATCTAATGCTCCAAGATATTCTGTTGGATTTGGAACATATTTTGGTATAATTTTTGTCTTTCTAAGGTCCAATCCAATAATTGAAGTTCCTCTAGGGACAATTACTCCACCATAAACACTATTGAATTTATAAAGTACGTTATCCTCTTGCTCTAAATCAAAATTGGTTTCGAGATTTAGGTCAATATTCTCAAAACTTGTATATGTGGTTCCATCTGGTTTTAATAATGTTGCTGCCCCTGTACCATAAATTCCCCATCCAGGTCTATTATCTACAATATGATCTCCAGGGAAAAGTAATATAGTTGTTCTGTCTGTTTTATCATTACCAATACCTTTTTGGTATGAAAAACGAGCAGATTCTATTAGGGCTCTTTGAATTGTTTTAAAAGGTCTCCCTAGAGAGTTACCTTGATTAGTGATACTATCTGTAGAATCTAGGTCACTTGGGTTTACATATAAAATACGTCCTTCAGTGTTCTTGATAAAATTATCTAACTTATTCAGAGGCATGGTATTACAACTTCTGGGGGGATTTCTATGTTTTATTTATCCCAGATAATCTTCCTCGTCAGAAAAAAACCCAATCAAATCCTCAGGCAAAACTTCAGGATTTAGTATGTCTATAGGATCAAAACATGGATGTGCTTGTTCTAAGATCAAATAATTTGATCCTTTATATACATCATCAACTTCATAACTTTTATTTTTATTTGCTTCTTCTACTAAATCTCGATCATATAAATGTCCATCGGGCATTTCATCAAATGTGAATGGGACATCATTTAAGAAATACATCTTAATGATCACTTTTTCATCGTTATACCAACAGTGTTTCGTACTTACTGTATATGACATAACACTTTCTTTAAATATTATTTATCGGTATTCTTACAATTCTGGATAGTATCTATAAACCTTTGGTTCTTCACACTCCAGTGCCATTTCAACCTCTTCATCTAACATCCAAGAATCCGGACCTTCCAAAAACCCTACCAATTCATCCCAGAGTTCAATAGGAAAGTCATCAACAAACATTCCCCAAGAACCAGTATCTACAGGATCAGGTTCCCATGTACAATATGAAATACTATTTCGATATTCTACAAACAAAAAATCAAAAATGACTGATTGGTCTTGCTCAGTTTGACAGTAAATTTTGAGGTTGTTGAGTCTCATTTGTTTGTAGAAACAAAGTGCGAGTAGGGAGACTTGAACTCCCACGGGCATAATGCCCAACAGATTTTAAGTCTGGTGCGTCTACCGATTCCGCCACACTCGCAAGGTGGGTGAAGAGGGGATCGAACCCCCGACCGCCTCCGTGTAAAGGAGATGCTCTACCGCTGAGCT